>JAEOTW010000087.1 GCA_016839655.1 Promethearchaeota archaeon
CCACAACTATTACATCTCTTCTAGTTCTTACTGCATGAGCTGCGGCAAGCCTTAAGCGCTCAATCTCCTCATTAACGTTAAAATCTTTCTCAATATAGAGTCCAGAAACGGGTAAATAGGCTTCTGGTTGATAGTAATCGTAGTATGAGACGAAATAATGAACTGCATTATCAGGAAAAAACTCTTTTAGTTCATTATATAACTGAGCAGCTAAAGTCTTATTTGGTGCCATTATTAACGTCGGCTTTTGAATTTCCTGAATTATATTTGCGATTGAAAACGTTTTTCCTGTTCCAGTTGCTCCTAATAAAGTTTGAAATCGTTTACCATCTTTAATATTATTCGCAAGTGCAGAGATAGCTGAAGGTTGATCACCCGCAGGTTTAAAGCTTGTTTGTAATTTAAAACCGACGCTCATAGACAATAAACAAATTATTTTAAATAAATTATAAATAAACTTATGCCAATATATATAAGAGAAGTCTATAGATATTCTAATGAAACAATAACTTATGATTTTTACTAAAAATAGAAAAGGACAAAAAATAAATATATTTAACAATAATTATATGACAGTTTCTTGGTGAGTATCCTCGGCTCCTTCTATAGTGCGGACTAAAATTTCTAAAATGTCGTCAACATTAATGGTTCCAAGTTTGAATTCGATTGTGGCCATGCTTATTGTTAATTCTATTGAACCTCCATTATCAATTTCATAGCCATTATCAGAGGTGAATTCATTTGCGGAAAAGTATGTATTATTTATATAAACTGAATCAACTGTAACGTTAAATAATCCATTGTTTTGAATTAGAATTGTCACAGATCCTGAATCATATGCCGATGTTCCTCCATCATCAATATCTATATTGTAATAAATTGAATCTACTTGTCCTTTGAGAATTTCTGTTGTCTCTACTCCCGAAGTTGTATTAATTCTTACACTAACGTCATCAGAGTTATTAATTGTAAAGCCTGGAATGTCAAATTTGATAATAGCACATTCTTGAATGTCTAGTGTTGAATCACCGTAAATGTATTCAATATTATTTACTAATGTATTGTTTACATTAATATCACTAAGAGTAACTTGTTCATCTCCTGTATTTTTAACTAATATTTGACCAGTTTCATTCGCATAAATAATGGATGAGGCAACACTTTGTACATCATTAATTATTTTTATGTCTGGTTCATCTTTTATTGTGTGAATATATCCTATATCAGAGGCGACGGTTTCTAATTCTCCAAAAGCGCCAGTGATACATACTAATATTTCTTCATTTAACTCTCCAGTAAGCCCATATTTCGCATCACCAGGATCATTTGTATCTATTTCGATTACAATAACATCTTCTTCGTTGCTTTCTAAGTTAAGGAATCCACTTTTTGTATAAAAATCATCGCTATCGACTTCTATAAGAGATTCTTCTAAATAAACTGAATCTAACCCAAATATGACATCTCCTGTATTTTTTACATGCATATTCAAGATAATAGTTCCATTATCATAAGTGTAAGCAACTGAATTGTTAAAGTCAATAGGGATGTGTTTCCTAAAATTTGAGTCAAGGATAGCCAAACTTTCAGGGGAAGCAATCCGATCCTTTCTTAAAATTGATAATGAGTAGTCTTCTAGGTTTGATGTGAACAGTAATTCGTCATATATATTATTTGGAGTTGCTATACCAATCCTATTATATTCTTTGATAGGATAAAAGTCTATTGCTGCATCTTGTATTTGTATAAAAGTCTTTTCACCGGGTGCAAGAGCAGGAGATCCACTTAGATAAGTTATTTTTTCCGGATCAATCCTATTTTCCACAGTATCAATGTTAGCATAAATTCTATCTAAAACTACAATTGAATTTCCTGAATTTTCTACTTCAAGGTATAAATCAACAGTGGAAGAATCTTTTTGAATAACAATACTATTTTCATTAATGATTTTAATTTCTCCTTCTTCTGCTTCTCTAACAAAGAAGTTGCTGGTATCATTTGTAAAAACATAATCTCTTTCGTATAATGCTTCTGACTGAGCCTCCACTTCTATTGTAACTACATCATCTAATTGGAAATTTGCGTCTGTGGTATTAACCCATACTAATGCATCAGAACCAGCTTCAACATGTTTATCTGCCATGAAAAATTGATAATTTGAGTCATTAACAGAAACTCCTCTAATATATAATTCTTTTTTACCTGTATTCTGGAGTTTGAAAGTAGCATATCCTTTATCAGTAACCCTTGGATCTATAATTCTAAAGCTGGAATCTAGTATTGTGTAATCAACCCTATACAATTTTACTAAATGGGTATAAGAGAAATACGTTGGTATAAATATCATCGAATTGTAATATCCATCCTCAGGGATATGTGAAACCCATAGATCTCCATCATTATCTCGTCTGTTATTGATAATATTTACGTAATTTTGCTCAAGTTGATTTCGTTCCCCATCATCAATTGTTACTTCACCACCAAACATTAGTGTTATCAATTGACTTTCAAACCACGCATCCTTCACAGCTCCATTGGTTTCATTTACATAATCATTCATATCAAAAACAGCATTATCAGCCCAATTATCTTCTTCCCAACCCAATTGTTTATATTTTTCATAATTATCGTTACAAATTTCTATCATCCATGTCCATTTACCTTCATCACCACCCAATTGTGATATTAGATATCCCCAATAAACTAATACGTAATCAGCTTGAAGTCGACGTAACGCTTTAACACTAGCTAGCTCATCTGTTTGCATTAAGGCCATTCCCGTTAAACCTATTCTAGTCGAGTTTTTTGTGGCGTTGTCGTTTACAGTAGTTACGTTGCCGATAGGAGTCAGCCAGTAGCCGTAATCCCACCAAGAAACAACCACATCTGTTCCCTGCAAATTAGTTTTCATCCATGTTAAACTTTCTTCCCAATCATGAAGAAAGCCTCCAGGGGAAATTTGGGCATACGACATTTGAGTGATTGCAATATTAGAAGTATGAGCAATTTGAGCATACAACAGAATACCCACACAGAAATACACAACTAACACTTCAGAACTTCCTAAAGTTCCCTTCAATTGTCTTTTTCTTTTTCTACTGACACCAACTTTTCTTTCTCCTATAAAACTACCAAAAATTTTTAATACGCTGGCTAGTCCGTATGCTCCCGCTAATGATGCCGCTGGAGCGAATATTAGTATGATCCGAATCATACTACCTGTAAAATAATACATTAAAATAACAAATGCTATAACAAAAATATCTGCCGCATTCAATCTTTTAAAACAGAAATAAATACCTAGTGGCACAAGAACCAATGGAATTAATGTATTATAATAAAATACACTCCACGAACTGGGCATTTGTTCTGCTACTGACGCGACCAGGCTTACATCTTCTCGGAAGAGAGGATTTAGAATCGTCAAAAATCGTGAACCAAATCCAAAAGGCAATATTTCAGGAGCTACCCATAATATTACAGCAAAAACAAGAATAACAGGAATTATACCCCATTTTATCGTATTTAATAATTTATAATAAAATTTTGGATGTTCATTCTTTTTATTGTGAATAATATGAAAAATTACTAAAATAATTGTTAAGAAAAAAATTCCTCCTATATCTAAATTTGAAAATAAACTGTCAAAATGAAATCTTGTATATAAAGAAAAGATTAATAAACCAGTCCCTTGAACTCCAGCATAAGTTAATAGAACATTTTCATTATATTTATTTGTAAAAATTAAGATTATGCAAATAATAGGAATTACTAAATAAACAAATTGATATCCTCCCCAGCTAAGGGATAAATAACCTAGAAAGACACCCCCAATAAGAGCGTGTGAGAATCTACCAGTTCTTAAAGCTTTTAAAAAGAATAAAAAGATCATTAAGGTTGCAAAAACCCCAATTGTTTCATTATCAAAAAATCCTGCAGTGGTTCGTTGTAAGTATCCTGGATTAAACGCTAGAAAAAATGCGGCAAATAAGCCAGTTGCTCGATTAAGTACTTCTTTACCTAAAAAGTACATTACTAATACAGTTATTCCTCCCATAAATGCGGGAAAATAGAAGCATACATCATACAACGAGATAGGCATTCCAAAAAGGTTAAGCATCTTATGAATAGCTACTACTGTAAATGTTAACCCTGGTCGTAAACCCCCTCTGAAATGTCCCTCTGGATACCAACTTTTATAGTCAACCCAATTGAAGTATTCATACATGGTATGAGTATCTAAATATTCCGCATTATACCATTGTATCCAAGGATCAAATGCCTTAATTAAAGTAACATTTCTTATAAGAGGGCTTAATCTAATAATTATGGCTAAAGTTACAATTAGGAATATTGCAGTAAAGAACAAAACGTTTCGCGTTTTCAATGAAACTGATGTTTTGATACGATCTCGAAAATTCCTTAGGGAAGCGCCAATTTTAGCCATAATTTATCGTAAAATAGAATATAACTTATTATTACACATAATTAAATTTTGTTTATAAAAAAAATCCTTAAGATTAAAATTTATTTATTTATTCCAACATTTTGTAGGAATCAAAATTTGACAATTATTGGAGAATATTATAAGTGAAATTAAAATCCAAATTTCTTTTCAAAATCTATTATATTGGGACAGATGAATATTATGGATCCCAAAGACAACCGAGTTTTATGACGATTGAAGAAAGAGTATTAAATGCTTTAAAAAGTCGAGGTTATATCCAAAATATTGAAAAATCAAAATTTGAGTTTGCAAGTAGAACAGATAGATATGTTTCAGCTCGAGGAGCTTGTTTTACATGCATAACAGAAAAAGTTCCAATTCCTATGGAAATTAATACTGCTTTACCTGAAGAAATTGGAATTTGGGCATATTCAGAAGTACCATTGGAATTTTCTTCCAGGTTTGGTGCAGTTTTACGTCATTATGTTTATATTGTACCTTTCCCTATTTCTTATTTTAAAAAAACGTCGGGAATTGATATAGATTTAATGAAAAGGGCTTGTAGGGAATTAGAGGGGCACCATGATTATGCTAATTTTTCGAAAAAAGAAGATGATAGGATAATTACGATAAGAGATATGGATTCAGTGAAGTTATCCATACATGATGATCATCTTTTCTTTCAATTTAAGAGTAAAGCTTTTCTAAGACAACAAGTAAGAAGAATGGTTAAAAAAGTTATAGAATTAGGAATTTATAAAATATCATTCAAGCAGTTCATAGATCTTTTTGATGTATCAAAAGAAAATTCTTATCAACCTGCAGATCCCGAAGGATTAATTTTATGGGATATAAAATTTGATGAAAAAGTTAATTTCATTATAGACCCAAAATCAAAAGAAAGAATGGATAAATATTTCATTAAGAAGAAGTTAGATTATCTTCAAAAATATCATTTATTCAGAACTTTGCAACAACACGATTTTAGCTAGTAATGCTTGAAGTTGAATTTCCTCAGTTCCCCCTTGACTTAATCGATACTCAAATTCAGCTAATAATTTCAATATTTCAATTTTCATTTGCTCTTGAATATTCAAATCATAAATTTCTCGATATATGTTTTTTATGATATTTTGTCCAGAAAGTCCGTAGTTTTTAATTAAATCATTCAGAAGTTTTATAGATAATTGTAATTGGGCTTCTAATGCTGTATTCAAAATTTCTTTTATTTTTTCAGGAGGAACTTCTCCTGCAACGCGAAATACGATCTCTTGATCGATTTTCTTGGAAATTGTGCCACATGATTGCAGGTAGTTTATTGCTCTTCGACAATCGCCCCTAGAAACATCTACAATTGCATTTAAACCTCCGGACGTGAATGTGATATTTTCTTGTTTAGCTACAAATTTTACTCTTAGTTTAATGTCTTCATTATTCAAAGAAGCAAACCTAAACACTACACATCTTGATTGAATTGGAGGTATGACCTTATTAGAATAGTTACATATTAAAATCATTCGACAATTTTTTGTGTATTTTTCCATTGTTCTCCTTAAAGCTTGTTGAGCAGGAGCAGTCATATTATCAGCTTCATCAAGAATTAGTACTTTAAATGTGATATCCATGGGTGGTCGTGCTCGCGCAAAATCTTTTATATAAGTTCTAATTACATCGATACCACGTGCATCACTGGCATTTAATTCTAAATATGTTTTATTTACAGCCATTTTTCTTCCATACAATTCTCTTACCATTGCTAATGCGGAGGTAGTTTTTCCTGTTCCCGCTGGTCCAGCAAAAATAAGATGAGGCATTGATTTATCGAATACAAATTGTTTTAATCGTCTTATTATTCCCTTTTGATTTACAACATCATCCAGCACTCTTGGTCGATATTTTTCAACCCAAGGCCTATTCTCAAGAGACATACTTTTTATTTCTGATTTAAATTTTTATTATTATCTTAAGAATTAAATTTTCTTAATTCTTTATTAATATTCATATCCATAAAAAAACAATGAGATAAGTATGACAGATTTTAAAATTACTAAAATTAAATCAAGATGGATTTTAGATTCTCGAGGAAATCCAACTATTGAGTCTGATGTTTTTGCTGGAGAGTGCTTTTCGAGAGCCGCAGTTCCCTCAGGAGCATCAACTGGAGTGTTAGAAGCTTTGGAATTAAGAGATGGAGGAAAAAGCTTTTTGGGAAAACATGTATTAAAAGCAGTTTCTAATGTAAATGATACTCTAGGTAAAAAATTAATAGGATTTGATGTTAGAGAGCAGTCTATATTAGATGCTGAAATGATCTCTCTGGATGGTACAGAAAATAAGAGTAATTTGGGTGCTAATGCAATATTATCAGTTTCATTAGCCACAGCTAGATTAGCAGCGCAATTATCTGGAGTACCATTATTTAAATACCTTTATAGTTTAGCATATAATAAACCTAGAGAGGATTTTTTACTTCCACTTCCTTGCTGTAACATCATAAATGGAGGTGAACACGCAGGCAATAATCTAGCAATTCAAGAATTTATGGTTTTACCCGTAGGGGCCAATTCTTTTTCCCAAGCAATTCAAAATGTTGCTGAAGTATATCAAACTTTAAAGAAATTGTTAGTAAAAAAGTATGGTCCATCTTCAATTAATGTTGGCGATGAAGGGGGATTTGCTCCAAATTTAAATCTAACATCTGAAGCGGTGGATATAATTATCGAAGCAATTGAATCAGCTGGATTTTTAATGGGCACTGATTTTGTCTTGGGTATGGATGCTGCTGCAAGTGAATTTTTTGAAGACGATTCTTACAATATTGACGGTAGAAATCTTTCTGAAGATGAATTATTAGAATATTATATGGATTTAATCCATGAATATCCATTCAAATCTATTGAGGATCCCTTTAATGAAGAGGATTTCAGGAGTTTTGCAAATATATCTGCTAAAGTTGATAAATCTATTCAAATCGTAGATGATGATATAACAGTTACAAATATTAGAATTTTAGAGAAAGCTATAAATCAAAAAGCTGGGAATGCATTATTACTTAAAGTGAACCAAATAGGTTCTTTAACTGAAGCTATAAAAGCAGCAAAAATGTCTTTTGATAATGGATTTAATGTTATGGTCTCTCATCGTTCGGGTGAAACAGAAGATACATTCATCGCGGACTTAGCAGTTGGACTATGTACAGGACAAATGAAAACTGGTGCTACTTGTCGCTCAGAACGAACTTGTAAGTTCAATCAATTACTCAGAATTGAAGAAATGTTAGGAGAAAATGCAAGATATCCAAAAAAATTAGATTCTTGGAAAGATTTTATATAGCTTTATTAATCAAAATCCTAGTTATTTTTTTTTATAAATCGGTATACATTAACATTGATTTGCTTTGCTTTTTTCTTATGGAATTGAAAGGTCTTTTCTAAAACCATATTGAAAGGAAATACATTATCAACTTTCCAATTAAATTGATCTATATAATTTGAAATAAATTTATGGACTTTTGGATTTTCTAGATGAATCGAATACACAACATCTGAAAAATTAAATGCTTTAC
>JAEOTW010000088.1 GCA_016839655.1 Promethearchaeota archaeon
AAAATAATCCTGATGGGTGGATTGAAGACATGAGTAATCTCATTGAAGGTATTGAAACCACCGTATTTTCACGCTGTGTGCAAGCGGCAGCAAAGATTGGATTAGATGTCATGCAAGTAGGTGTTATCCCATTTTATGCATTAGGGGAACAAGAAGATGGTAAACTTCTTTTAGGGGATGTCTATGGCAGAGTATGGTCAGTACTGAATAATAACGGTAATTTCAATCCTTATTATGTATACGGTACAACAAATTCTAAAGAGAAATGGAAAGAAGTACGAGAGAATTTGGAAGGCCCTGTTATTGAGAAATATCGAAAAATTGTGAAGAAATTCTTTAGACGGATAAACAAAAAACATAGTGACAAAATATTTGTTATTGTAACAAATGATTATCTTGGTGCTTTTGAAGCGGCCAGTCAGGGATTAGGTTGGCCTTTTTATGCAAGGATGATAAGAAAAGATCCGAAGTTTATTAAGGAAGTCCATACTGTTATCGCCCAATTTACTGCAGAGTTGTATAAGAGTTACATGGAAGCTGGTGCTGAAGTATTTGTTGAATCAGGAGATTTAGCTTACAAAACGGGACCTATGATGAGCCCAAAAAAGTTTACGGAGTTAGTTTCCCCCGGGTATAAAATAATCACAGATACAGTGCATGAACGAGGAGGAAAAATAGTACTCCACTCTGATGGGCAAATAACACCATTATTAGATTTTATTATAGAATGTGGATTTGATGGACTTCAATCTCTCGAACCTACTGCGGGTGTCGATTTAGCATTAGTGAAGAAAAAAGTGGGCCATAAACTCTGTTTGATGGGTAATATTGATATTGCTCATGTTTTAACATACGGAACTAAGGATGAGGTCTTTGACGCTGTGAAATTCGCTATTAAAACGGGTGGACCTGGAGGAGGTTTTATGGTAAGTGCTGCTAATATGCATCCTGCTGTTAAAGTTCAGAATTTAAAATGGATGGTTGAAGCAACCCATAAGTATGGAAATTACCCTTTAAACCTATAAAAATTTGTAAACCATTCTTTAAAGTGGAACCCAAGAGAAAAAGGCTATTTGACCAAATATAAAATACCAAATTATCATAAAAGCTATTATAATTACAGTTGAAATTAAACCAAAACCCTTCACACCCTTAGGAATTCCCAAATCCTCACTTTTTCTTTGAATAAAAGCACGAATCATCGCCACGATGTAAATTAAAACGACGATTATTGCAACAATCCAAAGAAATAACATGAATAAGGAAAGAGTATAAACAGGTAATTCATTTAGCCATACCCAAAATCTTACAATTAGATACGTTGGAATTGAACTATAGATTGCTGCTGTGAGGAAAAACACGATCCCCCATAGTATTCCTTTTAACGAATTTGAAGTCATCTATTTATTATATTCATAATAATTTAAAAGATTTGTTAGAAGGCTTATAAAGAGACATGCAAACGAGGTTAATTATTATAGGATGTTTTTAATCATCCAACGAAGCGATTTCATGACTCTTTGATCTTCTTCTAGGATTTTTATAGGGAAATATTTCATTCTCCTTCCCTCTTCTTTTAATTTTTCGATTTCAAAGAGGTTGTGTACATATTCTTTTTTGTCTTCCTCCTCTATGCTAAATTTATTCCCAACAATTAAAACAGGAACAGGATCAAGATTTTGTTCCAAATATCTCTCTACTAATATTTGAAACATATTTTTTGTATCTAATATTGACTTTTTGTCTGATAATTTAAATATAAGAATTATCCCCTGAGCATGAGTAATACAATCATCAAACGAATCGAAACCTTTACACCCAAACTCGCACTCTTCCTCATTATAATTCAGAATTTCAAGATTTTCTATAATCACCTCTAAAATTCTTACAGATAAATCATTATTTTTAATATTTAGGAATTGGATAAATTCTATATTTTTCAATAATGTTTTCTTACCTGATTTTGGTGCTCCTATTATAAATATTTTCCTTATTTTCTTTTTATCCCTTATTGGTGTTTCTACACGATACTTTGGGATTAATTTTTGAAAATACTTATTAAAAACCTCTAGAAACCTATTTTTAAGCTTATCATCGGCATATTGTAATACATCTCCATCTGAAAGTACACTTTTTTTTTTATGCAACAGAAATGTAAGGTCATTCAATTTTTTTATTTCTTCTGCAAAATCTTCTAATATTGGCCCTTTAGAATCTAAATATTTAAAAACATCAACGATTCCATCCTTAAAGAAGGCAGTTTTAATCATAAAAGAGATCATCATTAATTCTTTGCCACCGCGTGCGAATTTAGAGTCGATATAAAATAAATGATTTACTGTTTGAAATTTTCGGTAAGCAAAGATAAAAGTACCTTCTTCATCATTAAATTCAAGAATCCTATCTAAATCTGGGGCCCCTACTACATCATTTAATGGTTCACTTGAATAGAAAATATTCGGTCCTATTACTTGGTCAAAGTAAGCAATAGATAGGATTTGATCTTGAGACATTTTCACACTAAAATTCTTCACTATTAATTAAATTTTCTGAATTTTATTGAAAAAGTAAGTCAACCTCTAATTTAAAACTTATAATTTAATTTGGTAATATGTGAAGCAAAATACTAAATAAATTAAAAATAAAAAAAATAGAGTTTTCAGTCTAATGGAAGAATCCAAGGATAAAACTGAATCCACTCTGATATGGAGAAATTGTACATATTAACAACGTAAAAAATAATGTAGTTACAAGAGCCCCAGGTATAATATTTCCCGTTTTATCATAAAGAATTGTAGAGATGAAACTAATCAGTAGAAATAGAGGTACCGCGAGTGGAAGAAAAGAACCAAAATAGAAAAAGCTCCCCATTACAAGTGCCAGAATCAAAAGAATCGTAAACATGTATAGAAATAGTACTCCAAAGACAATCAATGACATCTTTACAAGAGGCTTGACACCGTTTTCAAATTTCCGTTGAATAATTTCATGAAATATCAACCCAAATATGATGAAAATTACGAAGAAAATGACAAAATAAACGGGTATCCATGGAACCTTAGTGATTGAAGGAACCATACCAATATAATGTAATCCCCCTGATAAATAGATAATCACTGTAAATAGTGCTGCTAAAATTCCACCCAATATGAACTGTCTAATAAGGTTATTACTTGAAATCTTAAATGGTGTTTTAATGATGGCTGTTAGTTTAGTTTCTTTCTTCTTCCCAATTCTCCATAATAAAACCAGCATTCCGAAAGCTTGCCCAAATAATAATGCTGAAATAAATCCAGCTGTTGCCAGAAAGAGTAAAAGAACAATTGGAACAAAGATAAGGATTCCTGGTAAGCCTAGTATTAACGAATATCCTATAGTTTTTCCTCCAAGACGTAAAATCGAGTCATCTTCCGTTCCTAGTATTATATTTTCTTCTCTTGCTTTCAGAATTAATTTTGATAGTGGATCAACCATTAAAATGAAGAATC
>JAEOTW010000089.1 GCA_016839655.1 Promethearchaeota archaeon
AAACAAAAGAGAAATTGAAATAAATTACCTTGACTTCTGTAAAAATTGCCATAACCAGAGATCTCGCAAATGGAATTGAATTCTCTTGTCAAATGTGTGGGAAATGTTGTACTGGTTTCAATGAAGGGGAAGTTTATTTATACAAAGAAGATATTCTCAGATTAGCGGAACATATAAATCTAAGAGGAGATAAAGGTTTACGAGAGTTTGCTGAGAAATACTTAAAAATTGTTAATGACTCCTTTTTTTGGAAAGATCCTGGAGCCCAAAGAGGCAAAACATATAGGTTTAAATCTCTCGGATTTAGATTCACTGGAGAAGATGAGCACTGTCATTTTTTAAAAAATAATAAATGTAGTGTTCATGAAGCGCGTCCTTTTCAATGTAGATCTTTTCCATTTTGGCAGATGATGGTTTCTAGCAAAAGAAATTTTGACAATTATACTAAAAAGTGTAAAGGGTTGCAACTTTTGAAAGGAAAGTTTTATACGAAGGAAGAAATACTTAAATGGGCTAAAGATGAATACGAATTAGAGAAGGAGTACTTCTTAGAAATGAAAGAATGTAAATTTGACATCTTCAAAGTATATCCTTTTTTATCAAAAAAAATGCTCGAGGATTAGTATAAATTATGCCAGAAGGATTCATTATAATGAGATATGATGATCGAAGTGGGATAGATATAAAAACGACATTTCCTGAAGGCAAATTAGAAACGTCAGAGAGAACTCTCATGCATATTTTTAATTTGCATGAATTCAGTAATGAACCCAGCATTGCAAGTCTAACAGTTGAAAAAATAAATTTTGTAACTTATTATTCTGGCTCTCAAACAGATTATTTTTTTATATTAATACTCAATATTCTTGAAAATCCTGAAGACTATGAAGAGATCCTAGAGGAAGTCTCAAAAACCATATTAAAGAATTTAAAAAGAAATCACTATTATAAGATGCTTCCTTCACTTTATAACCAAATTATAGAGTACCCAAAGAAAAAAAATTTTCAAGAAAAATAATTTAAAACAAATTCTTCCACAATCTTTCTCCTTTTTAATTTGAAATCAGTTAATAACAAATAGATTCATAAATTTTGAGTAAAATAAAAAAAAATAAAAAAAAATATTTATTATTTATTTTATTCAGAGATTAGGATTAGTCTATTCTTTGAAGTAAATATGACAAACAAAGGCAATCATTAAGATCATTCCACTAAATCCTGTTACAGGGTATCCTCCTGCAAGTGGAGATACAAATTGATACATAACAAATGCGATAATTAAAAGAACCCACCATGTAAAGGGAATTCTAATATCAACAAAGTCAAATAGCAATATTAACAGAATGATCATTAAGATAAGACCAAAAACCGCATTTACTATTGATAGAGGTACACCCCCAATGAACATTGTAACACAATCCCAGATACCAAAGAGTATTCCAAAGAATATCATAAATTTGCAGCCTTCGAGTTTCATTTTTTCGCCAATTAATTCCATCAATACTGCTAAGATTACTATGGTACCATTAAGATAAGTTCCACCATTTAAGTAATCGAATAATATCAATAGTGCACCGATAATAAGCATTAGCCACCAGAAATAAGGTAATTTAATACGTCCTAAGCCTATTAGATCTAAGGAAATAAAGATTAGAACAGCGAAAACAATACATAGGATTCCATAGAAAATAAGCATTACAAGTAATGGTAATAGAGCAAATGCATAGAAATATGCTATTCCTTGTGCAAAGATTAGCAACATAGCAATAATGAGAACTAGTTTTGTAGGAGTCATTTCTCCTCGTTCTTCTGCCATAAAAGATCACTTTTTATTTTTTTTTTTAAGAAATTTTTTTTCCATATTGGAATTACAGTAAGATTGTCTTACCCAATTTAAAAGGTTTTACATATTTCTTATTATATACTTAATAGGATTATATACCATTGAATGAAATATAAAAGCACAATATTCGTTATAATAAAAATTTAAACCTCCTTCTTTTTATACAACTGGGAGTTTTCTCAGAATTTAAGATTAGTTTTCTATTTAAATAGATACTTATTTATTCTTATAAATTTGTGATATTAATAGCTTTATTTAATTAATATCAATAATTATTAAAAAATCGACTTTATAATAATTAAAGAGTTAAAAAGAAGTCTTAGTATAGAGTAGGATAAAATTGAAAATTGGTTTATTTATCTGCGATTGTGGTAAAAATATTAGTGGAGTAATAGACAATGAGTTATTAATCAAACATTTTGAGAAAAACTCAGATTTACACGTATTTAGAGATCAATATTTATGTTCTGAATTAGGTTTAAATAAGATCACTGAAGAAATACAGGAAAAAAAAGTTGATCGAATTGTCATTGCTGCTTGCTCTTTCAAATTACATGGTTTATTGTTTCGAAAAACTATTGAAAAAGCAGGAATTAATCGATTTTTAATATCATTTGCCAATATCAGAGAACAAAATTCATGGGTGCATTATGATGAGCCAGAAAAGGCAATAAAGAAAGCAATTGATCAAATAAATATGGCGATTGAGCAGGTTAAACTTTTGGAGCCATTGGAAGTTCAATACTCAGATATTTCACCATCTGTATTAATTATTGGAGGAGGAATCGCGGGAATTAAGGCAGCACTCGTAATTGCTGATACAGGGAATAAAGTATACTTAGTAGAAAAAGAACCTACTATTGGTGGACACATGGCTTTATTTGATAAAACTTTTCCCACACTAGATTGTAGTATATGTATTCTAGGACCAATGATGACTGAGGTTAAAGATCATCCTAATATAGAATTACTCACATATTCCACAGTAGAGAAAGTTGAGGGTTATATAGGTAATTTTGACGTACAGATAAAGAAGAAACCTCGATTTATAGTAGAAGACGACTGTGTTGGATGTTTCGATATTTGTCGAGAAGTCTGTCCAATTGACATAGAAGATACTTATTTTCCAAGAAAGGCTATAGATGTTCCTTACCCACAAGCAATACCATTATTCCCAAATATTTTAGAGGAGTATTGCATTGGCTGCAAAGCATGCGCTCAAGCATGTGATAGAGATGCGATTGACTTCGATCAAGAACCTGAAATTCTTAATGTAAAAATAGGTTCAATTATTGTCGCAACAGGATTTAAGACATTCAATCCATCTATACTAGGAGAATATGGATTTAATAAACATCTAGACGTAATCACTACAATGCAGATGGAGAGATTATTTAATAGCGATGGTCCAACTCACGGAAAAGTTGTAAGACCATCGAATGGACAACCTCCAAAAAAGGTTTCTTTTGTTTTATGTGTTGGTTCAAGGAATAAAAAAATACATCATGAATATTGTAGTCAGGTTTGTTGTAATGTGGCAATTAAGCAGGCAATTTTATTAAAAAAGGAGTATCCAGAAGTCGAAATCATTATCTATTATACGGATATTAGAGCAGTTGGCAAAAATTGCGAGGAATTTTATAATAGAGCCATAGAGGCTTTTGGAATCCGCTTCATAAAAAGTAGTATTTCAGCAATATTAAAAAGTGATATATCTGATGAGTTGATAGTACGTGGAGAAGATGTTATTGAAGATGCACTATTTGAAAACAAAACAGATTTAGTAATTTTGGCTGTAGGTATTGAACCTCCTAATGACACAGATGAATTGAGCCAATTATTGAATATATCTCAAGATCCAAACGGATTTTTGCTCGAAAAGCATTTAAAAGTCAAACCATCAGAAACTTCGGTAAATGGTATATTTCTGGCTGGGATCATTCAAGGTCCAAAAGACATTCCAAGTAGTATTGCTCAAGCAGAAAGTGCAGCAGCAAAAGCGATTTCATTAATTTCAAAAGGAAAAGTGGAGTTGGATCCACATGTAGTATATTTTGATAAGGAAAAATGTACATTATGCCGGTTATGTGAAGATATATGCATGTTTAATGCATTAAAAGTTGAAGAGAAAGAGTTAATTATCACTCCCGCTAATTGTACTGGATGTGGAGCATGTGCTGCAATGTGTCCTGAAGATGCATTATACATACCAGGTTTCACAAAAAATCAAATTTCTTCTCAAATTAAATCCATTTTAACCAAAAAAAGTGAATCTCCACTTATTATTGCATTTTTATGTAATTGGTGCTCCTATATGGGTGCTGATTTGGCGGGTGTAAGTAAATTAGTATATCCAACAAATGTTAGAACTATTCATGTAATGTGTACTGCTATGCTTAACCCTTCTTTAATATTTGAGAGTTTATTTTACGGTGCTGATGGAGTTTTAATCGCTGGTTGTCATGAACAAGACTGTCATTATCAGGAGGGATTTATTAAGGCAAAAACAAGATATGAAAGTATTAGAGAAATGTTAATTGAAGCTGGAATCAATGAGAATAGAGTAAAATTAGAGTCTATTTCAGCTGGAGAGGGAGAGAGATATGCAAAAGTAATAAAAGAATTTAAGAAAGAGCTTAATGAATTAGGTCCTATTACACCAGATGAGTATTTAAAACCGCCATCAACAAAAGAACCATTGAAAGATAAAGCAAAATTAGACGAATTATAAGGACTTATTTGCGATGCAAATTCTCTCTTCTTTTTAAAGAAAAAATTCATTTTTATAAAGTCTTTCTCTTATAAACCTTATAAAGAGATATTTTCTATTATATTATTGTACGTGAATTTTATTAATATTCTTATAAATTAACAGGTCGAACATGCGAATCCGTGCTATTACTATAGGTCAGATGATTCCATTCTTATTAAAAAATGAAACGGTTTTATCATATTTACAAGATAAATTAAAAAATTTCTCATCTTTCGCAAATGAATTCAGTGATCTGCTAAAAGAACTTGATATCGAAGTAGATTCAAAAAGATTTTGTTCACAACCACTTTTTAGTTATGATAATAAATTATTTTATGAAAAAAATTTAAAGGAAACACTAGTAGATATCGATAACCAAATTAAATTTTTACAGGATGTATTCAAGGATTATGGAATTACATACTTCTCTTGTGCTATGATGAGAGCAGACCAAATTCAAGAATTAGGTATCTTTGAAAAGCTCTTATTAAATGAAGTCCCAAAATTTATTCTAAACAAGCGTACTTTTTTTACTTCTTTGCCTGTAGCTTCTACTGAAAAAGGAATTAACTTAGCTGCACTACGATCTGGAGCTAAAATTATTAAAAATCTTTCAGATCCAGATCCATTTAATAACCTACAATTTTGCGTATCTTCTAATGTAGGACCAAACTTTCCATTTTTTCCATCAGCTTATCATTTAACGGAAAAACCTGCTTTTTCTTTAGCACTAGAAATGGCAGATGAGGTAATTAATGTAATTGAAGAATCGAATTCATTAAAAGACGCTCAACTTAATTTATTAGCCAAATTTAATGAAATCTATGATAATTTAACCAAAATTGCGGAAAAAACAGCACGAAATTACGATATTGAATTTAAAGGAATTGATTTTTCTCCAGCTCCCTACCCAAAAGTTGAAAAAAGTATTGGAACTGCAATTGAAAAACTTGGAATAGATTATTTTGGAGCGAATGGAACATTGATGGCTGTAGCTCTCATAAAAAATTCTATTCCGGTTGATAAAGAAAAAGTAATTGGATTTTCAGGATTTATGCAACCTGTTTTAGAAGACTCGATATTATCAAAAAGGTTGTCCGAGAATAAGTTTAATTTAGATTCTCTTATTTTATATTCTACTATGTGTGGTACGGGATTAGATGTTGTTCCGCTTCCAGGAGATATTACTGAACGCGAATTGTTTTATATATTACTTGATATCTGTACAATATCTGTAATCTTAAAGAAACCCTTAACTTGTAGACTTATGCCTATTCCAGGTAAGAATTCAGGGGATGATGTTGAGTTTGATTTTGAATACTTTGCTCCTACAAAAATTATTAGCTTTAGAAGGCTATCAACCGAGAATGAGAATGAGAATGATCTATTTAATGGAAATGAGAAAAATTTGAAATTTCTTTAATAACATTTTTTAGAGAGAGTATCTAAATATTCTTTTGAATAGTACTATAAAATTATAATTGTATTTTTTTAAATGAGCGAAAATAAGAAAAATACACGTTTGAAATTCTTTAATGAAGCAGTCGAATATATTGATAAATTTGATAATCAGGAATTGAAGAACCAAGAAATTACGAAGCCTTTTGCTCCAATAAATAATAATTCTACTTTTCTAAGAGATGAAATGATCAATGAATTAAACAATTTACGAGAAATAATAAGGAACAATCCAGATTTAAAAATTAAGGCATTATCGGATAAAGAAAGAGAAGTTTTTTATAATTTTATTAAATTCTATAGGATTTGTCCTATTTGTGGTAATCAAAATCACTTCTTTAATTTAAAAAAAATATTTTTTGATGATGATAAAAAAAAAGTCATTGAAGAGTTGATAAGATTAATGACATTAAATAAAAAAAACCTGAAGAAAATAAATCTTCAGCTTGGAGTTCCCTGTTGTAATTGCTATAAACAATTCCTAGTAGAGTGAAATTATAAATAGTCTTTACTCTAAAAATTCAATTACTTTTCCACTTTGAGTTATTTCATAAAATATTTCTTTTGTCTCTTCATTTTTTATAGAACCAATACAAAAAGCTTTGATTAAAAAATCCATATGATAATCAAACATGTACTCGTCATCGAGAATTGCATCATTAATAAGAATTTTAAGCAATTTAGTTTTTGAAATTCGCTTAGTTTTATTTACTACATTTAAAATTTCGCGTCTAATTGGTGAGTTAACAGCTCGTAAATATAAATCGTGTAAATACCGTGTTCCCTCAACCGTCTTACTATATTCTTCCATAGATTTATAGTTCTTGAAGTCGAACTCGTCGGGCATATTTAAATAAATTAAGGAAAAAAAAAAAAACTTGGGATTTCAATTTGTTGTCATTGGTTTATTGTTAAATTATGAAAGGACTTTAAATAATTGGTTATAAAGTAGAATATTGAATTTAAAACTATTAGAAAAAGTGTTGATAATGGAAAAGTTGAAATTATCTAAGGATTCCCCAATTGAGTCCGTTAATAATAAAGAGAAAGTTGGAAATAAAATTGATAGTCTGTGGAATGAGAATACATCCTTATCAAAGAATTTAAAATATGAAAGCAAAAAGCTAGTAATTAAACTAGAAACTTCTGGAATAGAAAAAAGAAAAATTTCTTTAAAATTAGAGAGTGAAAGCCCTAAAGTTACTTCAAGTAATTATATACTCATTTCAGAATTAATAAAAGAGTTTTTTAACGGTTCTAATAGTTTTAAATAGATTCGTAATACTTCTTAAATCATTTCTTTCAGAAAAAATAAAAGGAAAGTATTTTATTATAGCCCTCTTATTTCTTCATTAATTTTAACTTAAGCAAATTTAATGAGAAAAAATGAATTTTGAAGAAATCAAAAGCTTATTGGGACCAAACGCGGAAAACCTATTAAATCACATTTGTACAGGGATACCAAAGGAAATGATTCATTCTCCTGGACCAGATTATATAAAACGGGTAGTAGAACATACTGATAGGAATAACTTAGTATTGAATAATATGGGACGATTGTTTAATCAAACTGGAAGACTTGCAGGAACAGGATATCTCTCAGTATTACCTGTGGATCAAGGAATTGAACACACTGCTTCGGCTAGCTTTGCTGTAAATCCAACATATTTTGATCCTGAGAATATAATAAAGTTAGCTATTGATGGAGGGTGTAATGCAGTTGCATCCACTCTCGGAGTTTTAGGTTCAGTTTCGAGACGATATGCTCGTAAAATTCCGTTTATCGTAAAGATTAACCACAATGAGCTGTTAACAAAACCAAATCCTTCTGACCAAACCCTTTTTGCAAATGTAGACCAAGCTTGGGATATGGGAGCCGCTGCTATAGGCGCTACAATATATTTTGGTTCACACAATTCACGACGCCAAATTCAAGAAATAAGTGAGGCATTTAAATATGCGCATGAACTTGGTTTAGTTTGTATTCTCTGGTGTTATTTGAGAAATCCAGATGAGTTTATTAAAAATGGTAAAGATTATCATACTGCAAATGATTTAGAAAGCCAAGCAAACTATTTAGGTGTTACTATAGAAGCAGATATTATAAAACAAAAACTTTCTACTCTTAGTAGGGGTTTCCTTGATTTAAATTTTGGTAAAACAGATAAACTTGTTTATGATAAACTAGCTACCGATCATCCAATTGAGTGGAATCGTTATCAAGTTGCAAATTGTTTTATGGGACGATCAGGATTAATTAATTCAGGAGGAGAAACAGGTGGAAATGATCTACAAGATGCCGTTACAGCTGCGGTTATTAATAAACGTTCGGGGGGAATGGGTTTAATACTTGGGCGTAAAGCATTTAAAAAACCTACTCCGGAAGGAATTAAAATCTTGAATGCGGTGCAAGACGTTTATTTAAGTAAAGATATAACTATTGCCTAAGAAATTTAATTTTTTTCTTTTTTTTAACAATATTCATTTTGTTGAATTAAAATTAAAAAGAAGAACTACATTATTCATCCTAAAGAAATATTTTTTTACTTAAGATTATTATGGGAAGAGATAAAAATTTTAGAGCGGATCCCAGTGTTAATCCTTATAGAGTCAAAACTTCTCCTACTTCTCCGAGAAGAGATTTGATAGATTTCAATACACGCAGAATTTGCCCAGCATGTGGACGAGATATCAAGATTTCACACAATTTTTGTAAGTATTGTGGTGTGGATTTAAGTGAGATTGAACCAATAGGTAATGATGAGATTTCAAAACAATTAGCAATGACTGCGGTATCTGATCCTGATCCCGAGGTTAGGAAAGAAGCTATTGATACATTAGGGGATTTTGAAGAAAAAAGCATTTTAGGAGTCCTCACATATGTCTTAATGAATGATCCTGATGAAAATGTAAGAAAAGCAGCAGCAGACGAGTTGGGAGATATTCATCATCCATATAGTTTAGATGCGTTAGCAAAGGCGCTTAAAGATGAAAGTGCTATTGTTCGAAAAGAGGCAATTGAAGGATTAAAAAAGATCAAAAAAAACATTAAACCACAAGAAAGTCGGGAAATTGAAGAAGATAGTTATAAACCAGAATAAATTCAATCAGATTTTGGAATTTCTGGTAAATTTCTTCTAGGATTTTTTTCTCTAGATTTTTCCAAAATCGCAATTATTTCTGCCTTTCTTAAGTTAGCTTGCAACTCTATTTTCTTTTCTTCAGCATAGGCTTTAAGGTCTTTTACAGTCATTGAATTAAAATCTATAGCTGTTTTAGGAGTGTCTACTTTACTTACAGAACTAGGTGAAGATTTTTTAACTACTATACTTTTACCTGATGATCTTATTTTTTCCAGTACTTCTACAGCTTCTACAATTCCTTTTTTCTCATGAAAATGAATTCTAAGTAAATGCTTATCTAATTCTATCATCTCTTTTGGAACTTTTTTTACTGGTTCCCAATCAGTCTCTTCAACGTCTTTTCCAAAAACATTAGCTATTTTAGAAACCGCGGCATAAAGAGTATGGCCTAAAATAAGGTTCACTCTCTTATATTCATCAGAAATTTCTGTTTTCAAAATTTTTTCTTTAATTTGTTGAGATTGTTCCTCTGATAATCCGATTGCTTTACTAACTGCCGATGGTTTTACCATCGGTGGGGGTGTTCTCGGTGAGGGCATACTTCTAGAATATGATGAAGCAACTACCTTGCTACTAGTATCTTGTAATGCTGGAGAGAAATATTCTTCTTCTACTTGTGAACCAGCAGTATTTGGAGTGGCATCAGAGATTGTCGCTTGAATTCCCTTTTCTCTTTCAATATTTCTAACATATCGCATGTCTTCTAGTCTATCAGTAACTTCCATTGATTCTAATCTAAAAGCATTTAAAAATTCTGTCGGTTCATCACCCGCATCTACAGAAACGATCTTACAACGATGGTATCTAGCATCTTTCATTAATTCTTCTTGTAGAGCTGAAGCTACTCTTGAACTGATAAATCGTTTTCTAACGGGTGATTTTGGTCCTTTCCAAATAAAAATCCTTCGTAGATCTTCTCTAATTATAACTAAAACTTGTTCTGGATGTAAGTTTTCTTGAAGATGCTCCTCTTCTATATCTAACTTAATTTTTTCTCCAGAGTCATCTAATTCATAAACCATAAAAGTCTCGATTTCAGTCATATTCGTTCAGTATTGGTATTAGTCAGTGGTATTTCAATCTCAAAAAGAATTATATAAATTCTTGAAAAAAATTTGTAATTTCTTTTCAAACTAACTTATTTTAAAAAAAATATAAATTAAATCATTTTAAATTTTGTTTTTTGAAAAATCATTTTGCAATTTCTAAAAGGAGAATTTATTAAAATAGAAAAAAAAATCTAGAATTTATTAGTAATCATGAAGAACATTGTCAATAGAAAGTACAAATCCTACTAAAATTCTTCGATCAGTTTCATTATCAAGGATTTTCAAAGCATAAGTATCTTTGAAATCTAATAACCCACCAAGAAATAAATCTCTCCATCGATCAGCTTTTTCGATTTCCGCTACAACTTTTCCAGTTGTTACGTCATACACTTTAAAGCTGAATCCAAAGAAATTACCAATGGCTTCATACCATCGTGTTCCATCCGGGGCTTCTAAGAAGAATTTGTTCTTAAAAAAAGTAAGAATCTTTTTTTTAATTCTCGCTATTAAATTTCCTCGTGGATCTTTTAAATCTTGAGCTCCACGAGCAGAGACAATTTTAGCATGGATTGTAGCGGCAATGGTACCATCAACTTCTTGTAGTTCTACTCTTCGTCGAATACTTAAAATAACTCTTTTCATTCTACCAATTATTTGGTTATTCTCATCTAATATCTCTCCAGAACCCCAATCCCAATATTTTTCTTTAAGAACATAATAATTCCGATTTATATCAAACAAACCACCTGGTTGATATTCACTCTTTGAACCAGATTTAGTTGGCGCTTGCACTGATGGTGAGGGTGCCCCTTCTTCTGTTTTTAAACTTGAAGGAATTGGAGACCCACACTTTTCACAAAAATTTTGAGAAGGATCTGTTATTTCATCTCCACAATCCGAACAGTATTTTGGCATTTTTAATACTTTTTTTATTTGATTTTATGGAATGAATGTTGATGTGGTTTAATAAAGTTTACTCATGAAAATATTTTAATGGAATAAGGTTTATTTAATATTAACATAAAATATATGGACGAGTAGAATGTCTAAAATTACTGAAGCTAAAATACCAAAATTATTGTTATTAAAGGATTATATCACCTTAGTGGGAACTAGTCTTGGAATTGTTGCTTTAATATGTGCTTTTATTGGAGCTATTGAATTTTTATCATTAGGATTTTTCTTAATATCAATTTCTATAGGAACTGATATGATAGATGGTTATATTGCTCGAAAAACTAAAACTGTAAATGAAATGGGCAGAGAGTTAGATTCCTTAAGTGATTCTTTGACATTTGGTATTGTCCCTGCAATTTTAACATATTTAACTTTCAAAACAGAGACTATTTTTGATATTTTTATTATAATTGGAGCAATTTGTTTTGCTATTGGGGCTATGCTCAGATTAGCACGTTTTAATATTATAGAGAGTTTAGGATATATAGGATTACCTACTCCTGTGAGTGCTTTACTAATGATTACCTATTTCTATTTTAATTATTTCTATTATATGGCAACTGGGAGTTTATTATTAGTATCATCCTTTATAGTACCTTTCCTAATGGTTTTGATTGGCTGGTTTAATATTACTACTTATCTACATTTTGGAGCAAAAGATAAAGGTACTTATATACTTTTCTTAATAATCGCTCCGCTTTGTCCTACTTTTGGTATAATTGGTATAAGCTCTCCTAATTTTTTGACTTCAATTATCAGTTCAATTATTTTTTTAGGATTTTTCCTGACGATAATATCCTTCTCAATAAGGGGCTTCTATTTATATCAAAATGCAAAGAAAAAGACAAATACGAATGATTAAATTAAATTTATTTTTTTATTAATTGAGAAATTGGATTAATATAATTTTTTTTTCCAATCTTGGATATTATCCATAATTTCTCTTTTATCATTAGCATCTAATAAGGAAAGCTTCTCTTTGAATTTGTTAATTATACTCCTTACTTTATGTAAAGTGACTGAAAATCCCTTTTTCTCTAAAATTAGATCAGCGATGTCCTGTAGTTCTTTACCAAATACATCTCCCTTGAGATTATCTAATTTTGAAATTAGATTACTAAAGGCATTATTGATCTCTATTGCAGCATCATCATCTGCTTTAGGTTGCGCTTCTGTTACAAATTCTATTTTTTCCTTAAGTTTTTGTTTTAAATCTGATATTTGGGGTTTAGGGGTAATAGTTTTTGTAGATCCTTCTTGTTTACCTTTAAATCCTCTTTTATCATTTTTCGGAATTTCTTGTATTTGACTTGGGACACGTGGTTGAGTTTTAATTTCTTGAATTTTTCTTTTATCTGGCTCTTTAGCAATTTTTTTTGATTGAACATCGGTTTTTATTATTGGTTTGGCAGTTGTTATTGTTTTAGTTGGAGTTGTTTTACTAAATTCAGACTTTGCTGCCTGAGCACCATGAAAGGTGTCTGAATAAGAATTTTCCCAAATATCATTAATTAGGGGTTCAACTAGTGCAATCAATGGTTTGAAATTACTTCCAATTCCTATAAAATCATATAATGGATCTTTTGACTCCTGAATTATGCCTAAAAAGAGTGTGTTTTGATCTCCCTTTAAAATTACTAAATTTTCATTCTGGTAATTCCGATACAATATATTTTTAATATTCTTGAAACTTTTAACAATACTATTTGTGTGTGCTTCTGAAGCAGCTATCTTGATCTTCAAATTCTTAGAAATTGAATCAAATTGTTCAAAAGCTATATGGTTTTCTATGTGAGGTATGATTATTGTTATTCCTTCTTTAGAATTAGAGAGGAGATTCTGAATTGCTTCATTAATCCTTATTACACTACTAATAGTCCACACATTAGTAGAAAATTGTTTTTTTGTAGTTCTTATTTCTTGAAGATAACTTTTCATCACATTTTCAATTGGTTTATTCAATCCAGAGATTTCATTAATAGAATTCTGAAGAATTATATTTAAGTTTTTAGCAATATTATTCTCGACATCATTAATAGCAGCAGAAAGATTATCATTATTTTCTTTAAGTAAATCATGAATTTTATTCATACTGGTTTCAAAATTTGTTAACATATTTAAAAGTAGCATTTTAAAGTCATTTCTATATTGAAATATCATATCAGTAATATTATCTACTGGTTTTGAGATCTCCTTGAATTCTTTTTCAATTAGATCATTTAAATTATTTGTAAAATCTGAAACCATATTATCGAATTTTTCCTTGAATAGCTCTTCGATAAGAGAAATCGTTTCTTTCTTCTTAATATTTTCAATTAAATTTGTTTTAATTGTGTTTATGGTTTTAATCAAGCCCGCAAAATTCTTTTGGGTAATTGCTTTTACCTCTTGGTGAAGATCTGAGATCTTATTCTTGAGCTGTTTTAATTCTTCCATACCTTCAACAATATCTTCAACTTCTTGTTTTTGGATTATAGAATCTTCATCAATGTCTTTTTTAATATCTTGAAAAGCTTCTAGAATTGTATCTAACTCAATAACTTTATTCTCATGAAAGATCCTTTTTACTGAATTATTCATTAATTCCTGAATTGATTGTCTAATACTTGGTAAATTAGCATTAATATTTTCATAATAATTTAAAATTGGAAGAAGTGGAGGGAGAACAGAATAATTTGTTAATACCTCTTCTTTTTCTGAGAATAATTGTACTAGTAAACCAGCATCAATTAACTCACTGAGGGATTTATTAAATTGATCTATGCTTGCTCTAGGCAACATACTATACAACTCATAATAAGAGTGTGAAAATTTTCTTAGTGACTTAAGATAAATCTTAATAGCATTCTCAGAAAGCTGAATTTTTCTCAAAAAATCTTCCATTTATTCCTCACCTTAATATTTACATATTTTTAACTAAATGATATAAAGTTAAAATTCATATGAATTTTTATTTATAATTATTATAACTGTTTCTTTTCTAAAAAATATTTAAGGAGGTTTTATCATTAAAATTATTGTTATTATTAAAGATACCTTAATTTTTTTATTGGAGTTACAAAAATGTCGCAAAAAGAAGATATCTATTTTTACTTGGATTTAACAAAAGAATTTCTGAAGAAAAAGGAAATCATTAAATCTGTTAAATATTACATTGAGGAGAAGAATAAAGTAAATATAAAAGGACATTATTCTCTTCTGATATTTCAGGATGAAGGAAATCCAATCTTTATTAATGGTAAAAAGGATTCTGAGATAATAGCAAAATCTATAGAAGAGAATTGGAAAAAACGCCCAAAAGAACAAAGTTATTTTGAGAATGGATTATTTTATATTTTTTCATATATAGCAGAAACAGTCAGAAAAAAATCAAAATATAATAGAATTATCATCATTACAGATACTCCTTCTGATTTATCAGAGGGTTACCAAGAAGCTCTATTTAACCTCGTTTCTAAAATCAAAAATTTTCCTACATTTATAGACATTATAAGAGTTTCGGGAGTGAGTGAACGGTTTTTTAGTGATGATGTAAAATTAAATATGTTAGCTTCTGATACAAAGGGAGGTATATTTTATACCAAAGATCGAAAGGAATTTTCTGATACTATAAAGAAATTAGTAAAAACAAAACAATATGTATCTACTTTTGTAGATAAGCCTGAACGTATTAGAATTAGTACGGAAGATTACGCCTTTTACAATCATTTGGCGAGACCCCTTAAAAAGCTAGAGAGTGTAGAAGGGTTAAAGTGTCATTTTTGTAATGAAGAAGTATGTCCTGTGTGTACAGATATATATGATTTACCAGTAGTTTGTGAGGAGTGTAATTCAAGTTTCCATAACTGCTGTGTTACAAATCATGTGATAAATCATAATATAGGTATTCCAAACATATTTCGCTGTCCGAATAAAGAGTGTGATGTACTTCTTAAAATTGATGAAGATGAGATCATTGAAGTTTCAGGTGAAGTAGAAGTTACTACTGTGAAAGAATATCTGGAGGAAAAAGAGTTAAAGGAATTTTCTCAAGACTTACCTAAAGTACAACCTTTACCATCAGTTTCTTCCACCTTAGAGGAGGAAAAAAGTGAAAAAATAGAATCTCTATCAGATGTTGATGAATTTTCAGTTCCAGAAGAACAACAAGTTAAAACAATTAGAATTGGGGGCTTTTTCGGAAAAGAATATACTGTAAAAAAAGTTGGTGACAAAATCATATATGAAAGATCTACTCAGGTTGCTTTTAAATCTAAAACTACAGACCAAAAAGATCGAACTCTAACATCAAGAGAAGAATTCTCTTCATTAAATCAAAGAGAAAGAAAAAAACCTAGTTTTATAATATGTCCTCAATGTGGAAGGCAAAATGATTCCCAACAAGTTAAATGTTCAAATTGCGGAACTAAACTTTAAGATTAAATGAAGAAGTTGAATTTTATAATATATTTAAAATATTGTCTTCTAATAGAATTATAATAAAAAGGAAATATGATAGAAGTGATCAAAACTTTTTTAGATTTATCAATAAAAATAAATAAAACTTCTGTTATTATTCTTTTAAAGTTTTTACTTTAATACTAAAATGTTACCTAGAACAGAAGCAGTGAATTCAGAGGAGTTTATCTTCTATTTAGATTTAACATCTAATTTTCTTAAGAAGAAACCATTAACAAAAGCTATTGGTGCTTTTATTAAAGAGAAAGACAAATATAATGCTTTATCTTCTTATGGAGTAGTATTATTCCAAAAAGAGGAGAATCCCATTAGTGTTTACGATTTAAAAGACGCTGAAACAGTTATAAATACTATAGATGAGGCGTGGGAATCAAGGGAAAATGAACAAAGTTATTTAGAAAATGGATTATACGAAATTCTCGCATATATTTTTAGGAAAAGCCGTGAAGCGAGAAAAAATTATAGAGTAATTATCATTTCAGATACTCCAAGTAAACTTTCTGAAGATTATTATAATGCACTTTATGATCTACTAATTAAAGCTAAAAAATTTTCAGCCTTTATTGATATCATTCGTGTAGGGGATGAAAAATTTTATGAGGATGATGTTAAATTAAAAGTAATCACTAGTGAAACGCATGGAGGAACTTTCTACTGCCCGAATGAAAAATTATTACCAAATGTATTGGGATCATTAATTCAGAATAAAAAGGAATTTAAAGTTATCAAAACTGAAGAAGTTGAAGAAGTATTAAGTGAAGATAAAGTCTTTTATGAAAGATTAGCAGTAGATCTTATTAGTTTATCTCCTGAAGATCAAGAAATATGCGATATCTGTGAGCAAGAGTTATGTCCTATTTGTGAAGCTCATTCTGATGAAATCCATAAATGTTATAACTGCAATGCTAAATTTCATAGCTGTTGTGCTGCGAAATATTCACTTGCTAAAAATATCGGTTTTAAACATATTTTTAGATGTTTGCAATGCGAAACTCTGTTAAAGTTAGATGAAGAATTTGTTGAAATGATATATGAAGAGGATTTAGGAGAAGAAATAACTGAAATTGAGATTCAAGAAATCCCTCTCGATTCACCAATAGCTAGTACTATTGAAGAAGAACAAATAACAGAGGAACCAGTAGAGGAACTTATTGAGATACCAGAAACAGAATTAGAAAGCGAGCCTGAAACTGTTAAAAAAGTGAAGATAGGAGGATTTTTTGGTCAAGAAATTACAATAGGGACAAAAAATTCAAATAAAATGACAGAAACAAGAATTTCTCAATCAATTAAACATGAAGAAAAACCAATTTCAATAACTACATTAAAACCACCAAAAAAGAAAGGTGCAGTAACAATAAAACTCTGTCAAATATGTGGAACAACTTGTGGTGCTCTGGTTAATAATTGTCCTACTTGTGGTGCTAAAATTGATTAATAGTCTGCTCCATAAACTAAACTTACATTAATTTATTTCACTTTTAAACTTTGTTATAAGATTTTGCCATAATCTTAATTTAAAAGGTAAAATATTTTATCTGAAGTCTTAAAATATTATTTAATATCAACTTGCACAAATTATATGATGGTTTAGATGTATATTAAAGAAGAAATAAGAAATTTTCAAGATAATCGACCTAAATCTAAAAAAGTATGGAAAAAAGCTCTTGAAGTATTACCTGGGGGAATTTCTCACAATATTAGAACATTTGGTTTATCCTCCATAGGTGCTTTTCCCATTTTTATTAATTCTGCTAGTGGTCCATATCTTACAGATATTGACAACAATAAATATTTAGATTGTTGGAACGGACATTTTGCTATGATTCTAGGGCATAATCCTCCTAAAGTTCAAGATGTTATAAAAGAGCACCTATCATATGGATGGCATTTTGGTACAAATACAGAATATCAAGTTAAACTAGCCGAAACAATTATTCAAGACAATCCTGGTATAGAGAAAATTCGGTTTTGTACTAGTGGCACTGAAGCAACTATGTATGCTTCACGACTAGCTCGAGCTTTTACTAAAAAAAGACTTATAGGAAAAGCTCAGATGGGGTGGCATGGAGCAAATGATACGTTATATTATGATGTAGGAGGGATTTTTGAGGGGGAAGGTCCTCCAGGCCTTCCAAATGCAGAGAAAGCAGGAGTGATCACTTTTGAAATTAATAATGATATCACCTTTGAATTAATCAAGAAGAATTCTCATAACTTAGCAGCTATCATTTTAGAACCAATATTGGGAGGTGGTGGTGGATTTGTGGTTGACTTAGAATTTCTGAAGAGATTAAGAGAAGAAACAGAGAAATATGATATTCTTCTAATTTTTGATGAAGTTATAACTGGTTACCGATTTACAAATGCACTCTTCCAAAATGAAATAAAAATAATTCCTGATTTATCTACTATGGGTAAAATTATTGGTGGGGGAATGCCTATAGGGGCTATTGGGGGTAAAAATGAAATTCTTGAACAATCTAGCCCAGATTTCGAGGATCAAGTGCTTATTGGAGGGGGAACATTTTCGGGATATCCACTTAGTATGATAGCAGGGCTTAAAACATTAGAAATACTGAATAGTTCTGCTTCTGAATATTCTCGAATTAATCAAGAAGGCGAACAAATGCTAAAAGATCTAAATCGATATTTCACTGAAGAAAAGTTTCCAATTATAGCAAAAGGATATAAATCTATGGTAATGCTTCATGCCCTTTCAAAGTGGATTGAAAATCCTACAATTCGAGAAATTATTGATTATAAAGACAAAAAGCGAGAAGCTTTAATTCAGTTATCACTTTTCAATCGCAATATCTCAGGATTACATGGATTAGGTTCTATTTCCATGGCTCACACCCATGAACATGTTATACAAATACAAGAAACTGTTGAAGAAATCGCAAAACCAGTATCTAAAGCAACTTTTGGTTGAAATTATTTAAAAGAATTGAATTAATTTAAAACATATTAATTTAATTATAATAAAATTCATATATGGTATGCATTATGAACAATAAATTTACTATTATTCAAGTAGGATTAGGCCCAATGGGTAAGTTAATAACCAACCTCCTATTAAAACGTAATAATATCCACCTAAAGGGAGTAGTTGATAATGATCCCCAGCTTACTGGCAAAAAAATAAGCACTTATTTTGATATTAAGGACAGAGAAGATTTATTGATAGAATCTAAATATAAAAATATAATCTCAAAAGAAAGAGTGGATGTGGTTATTATTGCCACTTCATCTTCTTTAGACAAGATTTCACCAATAATTAAAGAATCTGTTCAAGCCGGAAGCAACGTAATTTCTATTTGTGAGGAATTATCATATCCATATCAATATTATCCCACACTTTCTGAAGAATTACATCAACTCGCAAAATCCCAAAATGTTTCAATAGTTGGGACAGGAATTAATCCAGGGTACCTTATGGATTTATTACCTATTGTTATAACAGCTCCCTGTCAATCTGTAGATTCAATTAAAGTCACTAGGATGATGAATTCAGGAAAAAGAAGAGAACCATTTCAACGTAAAATAGGGACTGGTTTAACAGAAGAGGAATTTCATCAAAAAATCCGTGATAAAGTAATTACAGGACATCTAGGGTTAACGCAATCCATTCAAATGATTGTAGCAGCTCTAGGAATCGAATATGACGAGATATTGGAATTCCCACCAAACGCTATTATCTCTGAAAATGAATTCGTTACTTCTTATGGAGAGAAAGTCCCAAAAGGCTATGTATGTGGATTGCAAAGTAAAGCTATAGCTAAAAAGCATGAAAAGAATGTTGTATTTTTAGATTTTATTGCTTTTGCTGGTGAACATGAGGAATTTGATAGTGTGATAATAGAGGGAACCCCCAAAATCCATCAAAAAATTATCGGAGGAGTTCACGGAGATATAGGTACCGCTGCAATGGTTACTAATCTGATTCCTAATATTATAGCTGCGAAACCTGGACTATTAACTATGAAAGATATCCCTGTACCCTGCTATACTGAAAATATATGGAAAAAATAAAAATTAAAAAAAAATATATTTATGGTACAATTATAGCGCTAATAGGAAAATATAAGATAATTGATAAAAGCGCAGCCATAGGAAATGTTAAAAACCATATTAAAACTATTTTCCATAATCCTCTTTTAACAGGAGTATGACTTGCCTTAGATAAACCAACTAAAGAGG
>JAEOTW010000090.1 GCA_016839655.1 Promethearchaeota archaeon
ATAATATAGCTTATTATTTTTCGAATAAGGGTTATGATGTCGCTTACATTGGAAAATGGCACCTCGCGAGTAATGTTGGCAGATCAAAAGATTATACCTTAAAAAGAATGAATTATATGACTAAAGCAGTGCCTCTCGAACTTAGAGGAGGGTATAAAGATTATTGGCTTGCTTCTGATCTTCTTGAATTCACCTCTCATGCTTATGAAGGTTATCTTTTTAATGGTAATATGAAAAAAGTTGAATTTAAAGGTTATCGAGTTGATTGTTTAACTGATTTTACAATCGATTATTTAGACTCCAGAAGAGGAACTAAGCCTTTTTTTTTGTTTCTGTCCTATCTTGAACCACATCAGCAGAATGATTTGAATATATTTCAAGGACCAAATGGAAGTAAAGAGAAATTTAAAAATTACATTATTCCGAAAGATCTTGTGAATACTGAAGGAGATTGGCGTGAAAATTACCCTGATTATCTTGGTTGTTGTAATAGTATAGATAAGAATGTTAAAAGAATATTAAACAAATTAAAAGAGATGGATCTTGAAGAGAATACAATTATATTCTATTGTAGTGATCATGGTTGTCATTTTAGAACTAGAACTTGGGAATACAAACGTGATTGCCATGAATCATCGATAAGGATTCCGTTAATTATAAAAGGACCAGGGTTCGAGGGTGGAAAACGCATCTCTCAGCTTGTTAGTTTAATTGATATTCCACCAACATTGCTAAAATGCGGGGGAATTGAAGTACCTAATCATATGAAAGGTCTACCCTTACAAGGCTTAGTGAATGATATTGTGAATAATTGGCCAGAAGAGATTTTTATTCAGATTAGTGAAACCCAAGTTGGAAGAGCAATTAGAACAATAAAATGGAAATATTCGGTAAAAGCGCCGAGTAAAGATGGCATTTTATATTCCCGAGCTGATAAATATGATGAAGAATTTTTGTATGATTTAGAAAATGATCCTCATGAAAAAAGAAATCTAGTAAAAGATCCAATATATTCTGAAGTTAGAGATGAATTATCTGGTATTTTAAAAAAAAAAATGGCTAAAGCTGGAGAAAATATTCCGACTATTATTTCTAATCACATCTAATTCTATTATTTTATTATATCTACAAATACTACGATAATATATCCCATATCTAATTCCGAATCAGTTAAATCTACGTGAAATTATATAATCGTACTAAAGAAACCTTTAATATTCTTCTACCCTAAAAAAATTAAATCCATAGTGGATAAACAATGAATTTTATACTATGGTAAATATGAATAAAATAGTATTAGTTGATGGCGCTAAAGGGCATACTGACACGCTTCTTACTTTTTTGACATTTTTGGAAAAAGATAAATATTACCCTATAATATTTTATTTCGAATCTAAAAATTTTAAGTGAAATTTAAATGAAAAGTAAAAAACTCTCTCTACTTATTGTTATTTTTATTTTCATGTTAAGTTTCTTAATACATGAAAATCGCATAATATATGAAGAGCAAGAAAATAGAGAAACAGTAGATTTTTATCCGTTTCTATCTAATGGTGATCCTATTGAAGAGGTTTAGAGTAGAACATGGCTTGCTGGAGCTGACTATAGTGCTGGTTATTGTACTGCAGTAGAATTAGACTCTTTGGGAAATGTTTATCTTGGAGGTTTTCTATATAATACTGTTACACACGATAGGGAGATAGCTTTAATTAAATATGATAAAAATGGTATATATCAATGGGATCGTATTTGGAATACTAATGATGATGATTATTGTTGGGATATAGCAATTGATTCATCCGATAATATATATCTCGGAGGATCTACATTATATGGGGGATTTGGGAGTGATCACTCAGTATTATTGATAAAGTATGATCAAATGGGAGTGCAAGAATGGAACCGAACGTGGCATGATCAGCTTGAAGAGTGTCACGCAATAACAATTGATTCCTCCGATAATATCGTGCTTACTGGCCAAATTCACATATATGATCCAAAACAGTATGATATATTATTATTAGTGTATAACAGTACTGGAGATGTTCAATGGCAAAACAGATGGGGTGGAAATGAAAATGACGTTGGATATGGAATCGTATTAGATTCCTCGGATAATATTTATGTTACAGGAATGACAAATACTTCAGAAGAGAATGGATATGATATTTGTTTAATTAAATTTAATAGTTCTGGATAAGAACAATGGAATCGTACATGGGGTGGAAGTGATGATGATCAAGGAAATGACATAGTATTGGATTCATCAAATAATATTTTTGTAAGTGGAACACTTGGCTGGGATCAGATGTGCTTAATTAAATTTAATAGTTTAGGTGTGGTACAATGGGATCGCATATGGGGTCCTATTAATTGGAACCAGAGAGGAGAAGCAGTTTTAATAGATTCATTAGATAATGTATATCTTATTGGTCATGCTCAAAGCTATGTGTGCATAGTAAAATATTCTAATTCTGGAATACTTCATTGGGAACTTACATATTCTGTAAATGATTTTGAGCAGTGTTGGGATGCTACTATAGATTCATTAGGTAATTTTTATTTTGTTGGATTTCGAAGGACTGGATTTAATATAGTTGACTATTATCTAATAAAATTTCACACAAGACCTAATATTTTGATTAATTCTCCAAAATTAAATGAACTTTTTGGAGAAATCGCACCTGATTTCAATATTACTATCATTACGGATTCAATAAATACATCTTGGTACAGTATTGACAATGGAAACACTAATATTTTCTTTATTGGATCAACAGGAACGATTAGTCAGGCAGCTTGGACTATTATTGATGATGGTCAAGTAATTATCCAATTTTATACTAATAATTCAGCTGGATACATTGGTTCTAGTAATGTTACCGTGAATAAAGATACAACACCACCTCAGATAACAATTGATTCGCCTACACCATATCAATATTTTGGAGAAACTGTTCCAATATTTAATTTATCCATTATTGAACCTTATCTTAATACAACTTGGTATACATTAGACAATGGAGTCACAAATATCACTTTTAGTGGATCTACAGGGCAAATTAATCAATCAGAATGGGATAAGAAAACAGACGGTTTAGTAATTCTTCAATTTTATGCAAATGATACATTAGGCTATCTGGGATTTAAAGAAATTAATTTAACCAAAGATGCAACCTTTCCTCAGATTACAATTAATTCTCCAAATCCGAGTGCATTTTTCGAAGAAATACCCCCTAATTATGATATTACTATTGTTGAAGATAATCCAAATACGACATGGTATTCTTTAGACAATGGAATGACTAATATCACTTTTAGTGGATCTACGGGGCAAATTAATCAATCAGAATGGGATAAGACAGCTGATGGTTTGGTAACTCTTCAATTTTATGCAAATGATTCTGCTGGAAATACTGCTTACAATGAAGTTATTATAAATAAAGATGCTATTTTAGGACAGATTACGATTAACTCACCCACTTCTAATCAATTTTTTGGGGTAGTAACACCTAATTTTGATTTGGATATTGATGAATACCATTTGAATACGACTTGGTATACGTTAGATGATGGATTAATAAATATCACTTTTAGTGGATTTACAGGACAAATTAATCAATCAGAATGGGATAAAAAAGGAGATGGTACAGTTTATCTTAGATTCTATGCTAATAGCACTTTAGGAAATGAGGGTTCTTCAGGGGTATCTATTCTAAAAGACTTAATTGCACCAATTTCATCAATAGTATTTACACCATATGAAGGAACTATTACAGTAAGTAAATCAACTACATTTACATTGACTGCAGAGGATGGAATAGGATCTGGAGTTTCTGTGATAAAATATAAAATAAATAATTCTAATTGGGTAGATTATAGTAGTCCTTTTGACTTGTCTGACTATGATTATGGAGATTATCTCATCTCATACTATTCCATTGATAATGTAGATAATGCTGAAGTAGAAAACTCATTCCTAGTAAAACTGGTGCCATTACCTACAACACCAGCGATATCAGGATATAATGTTTTCATATTGATTAACATAATTGGTCTAATATCATTGATAGTCATTAAAAAACGAAGTTTATTTAAAACCAACTAATATTTTCTTTTTTTTTTATATTTTCTAAATTGTATAAATATAACCATAATTTTTTTGGATTTTATGTTCTCTATTTTATTTAATAAAATCTTTAAAAATATCAAATATTTCCATTCTTACAGCTAAGATGAATAAAATAGTTTTAGTAGATGGCGCAAAAGGGCATACTGGTACATTTCTTATAAAAGAGATATTAGAAACAAAACCAGATTGGAATATAATAGCTACAGATTTACCTTTAAATAAAAGAAATGAATTAATGGCTAAGGAGAAAATTTTTAGTAGTAGATTCAAGTATATGACTGAAATATTAGAGAATAAGAGAATCTCATTTATTCCAGCTGATTTAACTGATAAAAAGTCACTTAACGACTTATTTCAAGACAGTAAATATGATATCATTTTCCACGTGGCTAGCTTATATGATTATTTTGCTGAATTAGACCTTTTAAGAAGAATAAATGTAGGAGGTATACAAAATCTGCTTGAAATTATATGCAAAACTCAAGATTTAAATAAATTAAGATTTATTCACTGGAGTACTTGTGGTGTTTACGGAGAACCAAAATATCAAAAAAATAAGAAAGGATATCCCCTTCCTACTGATGAAACAGCACTTTATAAACCCCCAAATAACTACAGTATAAGTAAAATGGAACAAGAACTGGTTTTAAAGGAATATATAAATAGTCATAAATTAAAAGCCACGATTATAAGACCTGCACCAATTATGGGGCCATATCAGATCTATGGGGTTTTTCATATAATGCAAATTGTTAATAAATCAGGATTTGGTCCTGGTATTCATATCTACCCTAAGAAGAAACGTTTAGCAATGCCTTTAATTCATGTTGAAGATTTAGTCAGATCGGCTATATTTTTAGCTGAAAATGGTCAGTCAATAGGCGAAGCATATAATCTCGTTTTAGACACATGTTTTCAAGAAGACTTCTTAGAATATCTAGCAGATTTACTAAATGTAGATTATTTTAATTTCCCTATTTGGTGGCCAATTTACAAAGTTTTCTCGAAATTTCTTTACTGGTTGAATAAAAGGAAAAATCAAAAAGCTAAAAAACTAAACTCAAGACCCCCAATCGATTTATCCATGGCAGAGTATACCACCCATCAATATCTCTTTTCTAATAAAAAAATTAAAGATTTAGGGTTTAAATTTAAATTTCCAGATTATAAAAGCGCAACTAAAGATACTGTTGAATGGTATCTAAAAAATAATTGGTTGGAGAGTGAAATCTAAATGGGATTATTAGAAGGATTGATTCTTAGTTTTGTTGTTGGCTGGATAAATTCCTATTTATATCGAAAATATTTACGTAAACGAAATAAAGACTGGATTGTTTTTTTGGCAGTAACATTTCTACTAATATTGTGGACTGTTGATAGCTTAATTTATTTTAATGTCATTGATATGTCATGGCTAAATTTCCTCCCGTGGGTAAATATCCCATCAATTGAAGCGGGTAAATATTTTTTATGGAATTCTTTTATATTATTCGGAGTTGATTTTCAAATTACTCATCAATCTGGTATGGAAATTATCGTAGGTTTTTTACTCATTTCATATTTATTTTGGTATTATTTTGGCTCGAAGGTGGGAAAAGTTGTGCATGGAACGAAAACTTACCAACAAGGGCATTATTTAATATATCGTCCTGTAAAGAAATTTATTAGAGATCGTGAAAAAGAATCAGAAAATTCTATGGCTAAAAACCAATGATTAATTATTCTCTTATATCACTTGGATTAATTTCTTTTCCAATCATAGATGATTTTAAAGCTGCTAAAGCAAATTGGGTAGTGTATTTACCTTCCTCACCCGATAATACTGGTTCTTCATCATTTTTTATTGCTTCAATGAAATGGTGTGTAGAATTTATAAATCCATACTTCCAATCTCGTTCCATATCTGAAATGGTCTCCAATTTTCCATCTCGGAAGATAACTATTGGTGGAAAAACTTCTGATTTGGACATGATATTTCCTCCAGCTGTTGCTTGATTTATCCACATAATCCCTTCTGAACCAGTAATAGATATAAAATCATCTTCAGAATAATAGGGACTAGGTAAAGTCATATGAGGAGAATAATTATATTCCATACTTCCGTATGTGGGCACAAGAAAATCTGAGTCCTTTGGAGGTGCATACTTCCACATGATATAAGCAGGAACATCCAAATTATTAAATCTGTCGATCCATGAATATACTTTTTCAATTTTTGCCCCAGTTAAGTGCAAGGCTAACCAAAATTTATGGAATCCATCGTCAAATATAATCGGTGATCCACATTCTAATCCACCTCCACATAGTTTTGGATCTAACCTCCATATCCATGTAGTAGTAGTTATATCCCAACCTCCTTTACTTGCTTCTAGTGTTTTAATATGAACTGAATTTACTTCACCAATAATTCCCTCTTCTAATAATTTCTTCGCTCTCATAATTGGCGGATAAAAAGTGAAGTTTTCAAAGATTTTTAGCTTTATATTATTCTTTTTGCAAGCATTAATCATTTTATCACAGTCTCTAATAGAGTTTGCCATTGGTTTTTGTAGACTTATTCCTAAAATATCTTTTTGAGCAGCATAAAGTGTCGCGTCACAATGTAAATAGTGAGGTAATAAAATTTCGAGAATATCAATGTGTTCGACATCAAGCATTTCTTTATAATCTTGGTATTGTCTCACATCGGGCCCTAGATTATATTTTTCAATCTTTTCTTTAACATGTCTTTTTTTACTATCACATAAACACGTAATTTCGATATCATCACGATTTAAATAACCCAATATATTGAGATCAAAGATAACTCCGCAACCTATGATTCCAACCTTTAATTTTTCCATAGTTATTCACACAATTATTATTTCGATCTAATAATTATAAAATAAATAGAGTATAGTTAAAGAGTAAAATAAAAAACATAAAAAAAATATTATTAATTGGGGTGCTTTAGAGTTAGATATTATTATAGTAATCTTCTGGATACTTTTTTATCTTTACATCTAAAGCGCTCCGCCTTTAATTTCAGGTATTTGATTAACTTTCACTAATGTCTATTTTTTTGGCTGGTTTTTTGCTAAATGTTACCTTTAGTAATCCATTGGCCATTTTTGAAACTATTGTATCTGAATCGGCATCAACTGGTAAAGGAATATCCATATCTACATCAATAAAAGTAAATCCTTTCCGGAAAGATTGACTCCAACGTTCATGAAGAGGTTCTCCTTCTTTTGGTATTTCTTTTACATTTCTTTCTTCTGGAATCTTAGGTTTCTCTGATTTAATATTAAGGTGTTTATTAATTAAAGAAACTTTAACTTCTTCTTTGGTACGACCAGCTAAAGGTACAGTAATCAAATAGTTATCTCCAAGATCTTCAACATTATACGGTATTTGACTTCCTATAAATCCTCTCATAAAATGTTTAGCCATTCTTTTCATTTTGTGCATTTGTTGAGGGGTGAATGGAAGACAGCCAATCATCGTTTTTGGGTCATGAATATGACCATGGGGACTTTCATCACACATACTTGATTTTCCTCCTTTGTTTATTTTTTTTTAATTTTTATTGGTAAAAGCTAAAAATTCTCGTACTCGTCATCATCAACAATAGGAATTGTCTTGATATTTGTTTCCCTCTTGTTTATTAGAGTCTTTAAAATTTCTTCATATTTCTCAACTTCCTGGTTGATGTCCTCTAATCTCAATGAAATCCTTTCTTTAGTATAGTTTAAATCATTCACAATTCTTTCGACTTTTTTAATATTTCTTAAAGAAAAATCCTCCTGATTTATTTCTCTATCGATGGTTCCACAATGATAAGGAAAACAAGACATGACTCCTTTGATTCGTTTTTCATTAGGTAACCAAGCATTTATTACAGTACGAATGTAATCACCAAGTGTATTCATACTATGTTCGAAATTCTCTTTTAAGACTTCTTTTAACTTCTCTATTCCTTGGACTGTTATCCTGTATAATTTCTTTTGTCTATTATTTCTATCAATAAATTCTTCAGTATCAACAAATCCCTTCTCATCTAATCTATTTAGTAAAGGGTATATTGTTCCCGGAGAAGCTCTCCATATAGGTTTAAATTTTTTATTAATTACTTGACTTATTTCATATCCTGAAATCCCTTCATGATTTCTGATAATTGAAAGTACCAAGATATCTAATCCTGAAAATGCTTCACCTTGATAGCCGCTAAATCTTTTCCCAAAGAACATTTTTTTAACGTCACCAATATATCAGTTTTTGATAAAACTTGTGATATTAATGGTAAGACAACTATTTAAATATATCGGTGATCGAACAACCAGAAATCACTTAATTAAGAATGAATAATTCCTATTCTTTAATTATATCATCAAAATAAATGTAAGAATCAACAGAAACCTATACTTTTAGAGAATATTATAAAGAATTATTATATTTAAGGGCACTAGAGTATAAAGTTGATTATAGAATATAGTAATGAAAATTAATTTGAAATATTTAGAATTGAATCAGATCTGTTTCTAATTTTAATATGTTTTAATTGATTTTCCCTATCATAATGCAAGTTAAAGGAATAGATCTTGATAGATGTAGTTATTTAATTTAGAGAAAATTGAAACTCTTTTTATACGTAAGAATAACTCGGAAAATAAAGTTAATAAGAATCATTAAATAGCTAACATTTTTATATATAACTAAGTTAAATAAACTACGTAACTCTTTTAAGAGATTATCTATTTAAGAAAATGCTGGCACAATTAACTGGATTTGAAATATTTTATGGTAGTTTTACATTAGCATCTGTCATAATATCTACGATTTTAGGTTTTTTTATTGTGTTAAAGTATGTACAATATAAAAAAATAGAACTTCTTTTAGTTGGAATTACATGGATACTTTTAGCAAGTCCATACTGGTCTGATGCGATACAGTTTTTTACAAATACACTTTTCGGGATAAGTCTGGATTCTCCTTTGTATTTCTTTTTAGCTAATGCGTTTATTGCTCCAATTCATATTACATGGCTTTATGCTTTTACTAATTTTCTTTTTAAAAAGCAACAGAAGAAGATAATGCTATTTTTTGGTATTGAAGCATTATTATTTGAACTTGCTTTTTTAATTGTTTTTTTTATAAATCCTTTTCTAATAGGAGATCAAAAAAGCGCTTTTGTAGTAGAATGGGCGGTATGGATACAAATTTATCTATTATTTTCTATCGGACTATTCTTGGTGACTGGATTTTTATTTGCTAGAGTCAGTCTAAAAGCAGATTCTTCTGAAATTAAACTAAAAGGTAAATTTTTAATATTAGCATTTCTAACTTTTACAATTGGAACGATGATAGATGTTATTGGAGCAGAAAATCCTACAGAAATAACTATATTTTTTGCTAGAATCTTTGTAATTGTTAGTTCGATCTGTTTCTATATAGGATTCACATTACCTAGATTCATCAAAGACTTATTCATTAAAACATAAATGACATATATTTTTTTTCTCTTTTAATTGTATATCTTTCTTGTATTATTGAGGTATTCCCCAAAGAATATTAGAAGATATCTATAAAAGCGTGAAATGAAACTTTCACGATCATTCTCACACTTTATTCGATTAATTATTTAAAACAACATTTAGTTTTATAATATTAATGGATAAAAAAAAGAAACTTAATAAAATAAAAGGAATCTTAACAGATATTGATGGTACACTTTATTTTAAAGGAGTTCCTATTCCTGGTGCTATTGAAACACTTTTAAAACTTCGTAAAATAGGCTTAAGGTTTCTTTTTTTCACAAATACTGATAGCAAATCACCTAAAACAATTCTAAAAATTTTAAAAAATTGTGGATTCTCTATTCATGAGGATGAGATTTTTACACCCATTATAGTCTTAAAAGAATTCTTATCAAAATATCCTAACAAAAAGTCTTATTTAGTCACAACGGAAGAAGTCTCAAAAGAATTTGAAGAATTTCCTCAAGTTAAGGGTTCTGAAATACCAAATTTTGTGATATTAGGTGATTTTCATGATAATTGGGATGTAAATCGGTTGAATATCGCTTTCAAATATGTGCTTAAAGGTGCTTCACTCTTTGGAACACAGGGCAATAGATATTATCTTGATCTTAATGGTGAACCAGTTATAGATACTGGTTCATTCGTTCAGATGGTTGCTAATGCAGCCAGTAAGACTCCAAAGATATTTGGAAAACCTTCAAAAGAATATTTCTTTCAAGCTCTAAATAAATTAAATCTTAGACCAAATGAAGTACTGGTAGTAGGTGATGATCTCGAATCTGATATTCAAGGAGCAATCAATTCAGACATAAAAGGAGTTCTAGTAA
>JAEOTW010000091.1 GCA_016839655.1 Promethearchaeota archaeon
CAAAATCCCAGAGAAAGAAGCTCAATTTTCCGATTTTAATGGTTGCAACCTCTCCCGTTATTGTAGGGATATGTTGCATTGGAATTTCCTCCGATTTTATTAATCGGGTTGTCGTTGTTTTTCCCACTCCGGAAAACCCAACAATTGAAATTTTAGGTTTTAGGTTTCTATGAACACTATCTACAATTGGATCTAATACTTCATTAATTATCTCAAAATTATCTTCTTTGAGACTATCACCATAATAATTTGAAAATTCTGCATGGAATTTCTTCAGTTGTGGTTCAATATCCTTAAAATCATCACCTAACCCAGACACAAAAATAATGACCAAATTTGAATCTTCACTTACCATATATGCCAGTTTGTACTCAAAAAATTCGTAAATACCTGTATCACTTCCGAACTTTGAGCCTGCTACTTTTTTAACTTTTTGATAAACGTTTGTAAAAAGAGATAATTCTAGACCTTTGGCATAACTCCTCTGATAAACTAATTTATCATTTAAAATTATAAAAACTTGACGTAGCATAGTGTGAATCTTATTTTCCTATTTATTTCGTATAAAAATATTAATTTAAATCCTTCTTTAATTCATCTAATATCTTAATCATATCCTCTTTCTCTAAAGTTTCAGAAAAAATTACGATATACTTGAAATTGGGATTATGGTTATTAACACTTGTTATTATCCTATTAAACAATTTGGGACCCAAGCTTACCACATTGCTTTTCCTTGTTATATTTTCGGGAGTTTTGCTAATATTATACACTTCCTCGTATAAATAATATAGGATATTTGCATCGAAATCATCCGATATCTCTTGGATTATCAGGTAATCATCTTGATTTGTTACAAAACAACTTGTTTTTGATGAATTTTTTAATTGTTCCTTGATTAGTTCTTTTAAAGTTGATGTGTTTTCGGATAAATTACTAATTGTATTAGAAATGGCATTATACGTTGTATATATTAAATTAGGATGTAAACTCGTAAAATAAAGAGGGAGTTCTTCTGGAAGATCTAATTGTTTAATTATCTGCTTTCGTATAAATGAAAGTAATGTGCCAATTTTTTTCTTAATTATTAGGTCTATTTTATGAAGAAATAGTATAATTTTCGCTCCGAATTCATGCTTTTTATTTATCTCATAAATTTTCTTAACATCATCGATAATATCTTGAGAATCTGATATCCACGTGGGATAATCAAATACATAAATTATCGCTCCAGCATCCCCAAACGCTAATATTTGTTTTTGCTCATCCTGCAGAATGATAGGTAAAGACTGACCGGGGGCATCAATTAAACTGACTTTTGAATCCATGAATTGGTGAACTGAATATTTAATTCCAATAGTCGCTTCAAGGGGGAATAATATTAATTCATTTGGATCCTCACCTTCAAAGATAACTTTTTTTATAGTTGTCTTACCCATGGATGGTTTTCCGATGAGTGAAACTTTCTTAGTAGCCATTTGATAACCTCTAACTCTTTAAATTTTTTTCTTAAAAAGGGTGTTATTTTAATATCAGATAAAAGAAAAAATATTTAAACTTGTTTGATTAGAAAGAAAAAACCCTAACTTTAGATTTTAGAAGCAATTAAATCGATGATATCCATTAAAATAATTTTTTCCTTAATATCTTGGTCTAATTCGTCATAGGCATCTTTCAGATTTCCTATACAAAAGGGACAACTTGTAGTTAATATATCCGCACCAGACTCTATTGCCTCTTTAATCCTTTCCATTGAAATTTCTTTAGCCAAATCGGGATATTGACTTTTTACACCACCACCTGCACCACAACACCAAGAATGATTTCGGTTTCTTTTCATTTCAATCAATTCTATTCCAGGAATTTGTGCGATAACCTCTCTAGGGATCTCATAAAAATCCATATGTCGTCCAAGATGACATGGATCATGGTAGGTTACTTTCAATTTTTCACTCTCCTCTGGTTTAAAAGGGATTTGATTGTTTTTAAGAAGATCTATTAATACTTCTGTAATATGGTTTACCTCAAAGGGCAAATCTTCCCCTAAAATTTCAGGATAATCCTTTTTTAAGGTTCTATAACATCCCGCACAAGCTGTAAATACAACTTTTGCTCCCATATTCTTTAAGAGTTGGATATTATGGTTTATTATCTCTTCTTCAGTTTTTCCTATACGCAATCCAATCGACCCACAACACCATTCATCTTTTGACATGGCAACTTCAATGCCAGCAACCTGTAAGATTTTCATCATATTTTTTAGAGTATCTTCTTGTCGTAAAGGCATGGTACATCCCCCAAAGAAAACTAAATCACCTTTTTCCTTAATATTTGAAAACGAGGAGATCCATTCAAATTTCCTCTCCTGTTTTTCACCATACGGATTTTTCATCTCTGCATTATTCATCCATTCAATTAAGGA
>JAEOTW010000092.1 GCA_016839655.1 Promethearchaeota archaeon
GATATTGAAATAGTTGAAAACATTTCCAGTATCTTATTAACAAATTTTACACTTAACAATAGATCGAATAGTGAGATAGGTTGGGCTTTTACTCTTGGTTATAACAATTTTCAACCGGGTTTTCTCCTTCATATAATGAATAACTTGACCAGTGTAAAAAAACTAGCACTACAAGAAGCATCAGGTTTCGTTAATGGGTTAGTTTCTGTTGAAGAATCAGAATTAACTATTAAGATCACATTTGATCAAGATGGAGGAGGTCAAGGAACTTATCTAATTTATGAAAAAAGAACAGGAATTCTACTCTGGGTAGAAACTTTTGTAGGGAGCTATCTACTTGAGATGGCCCTTGATGATTATACACCTTGGGAGTCTAAAGTGGAAAACAATGGGCCTCCAAGTAATCTTCTACTAAAATCTTTACCCTACATAATTATCTCGTCAATTAGTATAATCTTAATGTCCACATCATTAATCATTTCAAGAGTAAATGCAAAATTCAAGAAAATTAATAAATTCACTTTGATCGCAATATTAGCAAGCGCTAGCTTTGCTTCATTTTTTGTATTCACATTCAGTATAGAAGTAGGTGAAGTAAATGAACCTTTGAGAACTGTTCAAGAAATTACATTAATCGTTGATTATGGAAATGGTACAATAAGGACATGGGAAGATTTTGAATTATCTGATTATAATACTACTGCATTTGATGCTTTAAAAAGCTGGTGTGAAATAGATTATACTGATTATGGAGATATGGGCATTCTAGTAGAGTCTGTAGATAATATTAAAGGAAATTGGCGGTTTTCGATCAACGATGAATTTTCCGGAGTTTCAGCAAATAAATATAACCTACAAAATGGGGATTTAGTAAAGTGGATTTTTGGATAAGATTTTTTTTTATTTTCTTCTATCTTAAAATTAAGACTAAATTTGGAGAATAAGTAGGAATAATTAATAATTCATATCTTTTGTCTCAATTTTCTTCAAAACAGATTCCATTTCTCTAAATGCTTTTCTAATTTTATGAAAATAATATCCTAATTTATATCCTTTCTTACAATTTGTAAATAACATGAAATTATTATCCGCAGAACCGACTAGAATAATTGTATACCCTTTAGTCCCTCTAATTACAATATCTCTTAATTCACCTTGTTCTAATCCTTGGCTAATCTTTTCTCCTAAGGAGATTAATGTAGCTGGACTTGCACTATATATATCCCATACAACATCAGCAGTCTCAGAACTTGCAATTCTTAACCCAGTTTTTGAGACTACAGCAGTTCCCTCTAAATCTGTTGATGCTTCAAGATTTTCTAGATTCCTCATTAGCTCATCTAGTATTTCTTGGCTAATATCAATTTCAGATTCTTTTGCTTTTTCCAATTTAAACTCCTCACTTATGATAATATTAATTTTTAAGAATTTAAATGTTTTTTAGTTGAAAGCTTCTTAATTCTTTGAGGAATACTGGATCTCCTTTCTTTACTTTTTTTTTTTCGTCTTTTATACCAACAATAACTGCACCTTTAGTACCAAACGTATTTAAAATTTTAGTAAAAGGTGGTTCTAAAACTTTACCAATAATTCTTTTCGCACCAATAGTGCTTTGTGCTAAACCAGTACAAATAATTCCTTCAGGATGATCAGGATTTTTAATATTTCCTCTTTTAGTTTTATATCTGTAAAATGTAGGTGGGCTACTGTAAAATTTCAATAATTCTGCTGATCCTAATATTCTTAGAGTAGTTGGAGGTAAATCTAATCGGCTTAGTAACATGAACATATTCTTCCTTCTAATTAAAACCTTTTCTTTAAATAAGATTATTGCTTTAAAACCTCGATCATCTTTTGATACTGTTGTTTGAATCTTTTTTCCATCCAATTCGTAATATGGATAAATAAATCCTGTGGTAGTAAACATTCCAATAGTAATATGCATTTGAGTTCCGAAACTTGTTTTAGGTTTGAATAAAGGATTATTAGTAACCTCAACTTCGATTATTCTGCAATTTTCGAAAGAGTTAGGATTTGTTGTAACATAACAACCGCGGTAAACTTTTTTCCAGTCAATCCTCTTAATATTAATACCAACTCTATCACCTGCTTTTGCGGAATCGACATCATGGTGGAATATTTGGATATTTTTAACTCTACCAGATGTTTTTATTGGTACGATTTCTAAATTTTGATTTATACTCAAAACACCATTCAAGATTGTACCAGTTAGAATCACCCCCAACCCTTTTATGTGAAAATGATGATCAATCGGAATAACAAGATCTCCTTTAATATTTCTTTCAATTTTCAATGATTCTATAATTTTTAAGATTCCTTCTTTTAATTCCTCAAATCCCATCTTATTCTTGGCAGAAACTGCAAAAATCGGTACATCATAACCAAAAGAAGTTGAACCAAAAAATTCTCTAGTTTTTTTTATTTCTTCTGTAATATCACCACTGAATAGATCAATTTTATTGAGAATAACAATGATTTTATCAATTTTAAGAGATTCCATCATAATTAGGTGCTCTCCAGTTTGAATTTGAGGACCTTTGTTAATATCAATAACAATTAAAGCACAATCTATAATTTCTACTGAAGAAGCACTAATTTTTATTAAATCAGCATGACCGGGACCATCTACTAATGTAACTAAGTATTTATTAAGTAAGAAACTAGTAAACCCCAAATCAATAGTTATACCACGTTCTCTACTTTGAGGATGTGCATCAATCCCAGCTGTAGAGATTATTTGACTTAGTACTGAAGCAATTTTAGTTTTTCCCGAGTCAATATGACCAAATAATCCAATGTGTATCGGAATTTTATCCTCTATTGACATCCTATTTTAATTTCTTTTTTAAATATAATTAAAAATGATTTTCTTATAAACTGTATTTTTTCATCTTCAAATTATGATTTTAAACCACTTATTTCAAACAAATAATTATTAATCCGTTTACCACCACCATATATTAGAAATAATATCTTGTTATAAACAAAATTTGGCCGGATTATGATTCAATATCAATTGAATTAGATTTTACCCCTAAATTCATAATCCCCGTATTTTATAGGCTTTATGTCTAGTA
>JAEOTW010000093.1 GCA_016839655.1 Promethearchaeota archaeon
ATTTGGAGTGAAAGGGACTTTACTACTCCCCCCTAAGTTCACTCCTCTTAGTAATACTGTTCGGCCTTTATCATCAATAAAATGTTCATTTTTAACTCTTAATGTCATTTTAATCAGATCTTATTATCTCTTCTTATAAGTTCCTATCAATGAATTACTCTCTTTCCATTAAAGTTTTATGAAATAAAAATCAAATTTTATTTAATTTCAATAATATTAAACTATACTTATTCAAAATTTAAAGTAATTTTTAAAAAAAAAATGAAATTAAAAGGGAAAATTGCTGTTATAACGGGAGCTGGAGCGGGTATTGGTGAGGCAACAGCTCTCCTTTTTGCGAAAGAAGGTGCTAAAGTATGTTGTAATTCATTATCCGCATCCGCTAAGAATGTTGTAGCAAAGATTAAATCAACTGGAGGAGATGCGATATTTGTTCAAGCAGACGTTTCTGTTGAAGAGGAAACTAAAAGAATAATTGAAAAAACCATAGAAACTTATAACAAAATAGATATTTTGTATAATAATGCTGGAATAGTACTTGGTGGAACAATTGATACAATTTCTACAGAAGACTGGGATAGAACAATGGCTGTCAATGTACGGGGTATATATTTAGTTACGAAATACGCTATTCCCCATCTAAAAAAAACTCAAGGTGTGATAATAAATAATTCTTCTTCAGTTGCATTTAAAGGAGTGAAAGATAGAGCTGCATATACAGCTTCTAAAGGAGCAGTTTTATCACTGACTAGAGCTATGGCTGCAGATTATATTGAAGATAAAATTAGAGTAAATGCAATATGTCCAGGAACTACGGATACACCATCATTAACAGAAAGAATTAAGAGTAAGGGAGGAAATTTTGAAAAAGTAAAGCAAGATTACATCAGTCGCCAGAGATTAGGAAGGCTTGGAACACCTGAAGAAATAGCAGAAGGAGTACTCTTTCTTGTTTTGAATGAATTCTGTACAGGTGTAGGTCTCTTAGTTGATGGAGGCATGACTATGTAGTAGTTAAACAAGTATAATTATATTAAAAATCAAGAGTGCTGAATATGGTTAAACATATAGGAATTGTTGCTTGCAGTGCAGAAGGAGCTGCGCTTTGTTATAAAACTATTTGTATAGAAGCTCAAGAAAAGTTGTTTAAATATAGACATCCTGAAATAACAATACATACACCACCTCTTTCTGATTATATGCAACACATTTGGAATGGTAATTGGGAAGAAGTTGCAGAATTAATGCTCAACTCTGCAAGAATTGTAGCAAAAGCAGGAGCGGAATTTGCAATTTGCCCTGATAATACACTACATCAAGCGTATAATTTAATGATATCTAAATCTCCTATCCCTTGGATACATATCGCTGAAGTTGTAGGAAAAGAAGCAAAACAACAAAAATTTAAACACCTAGGAATACTAGGTACAAAATATCTTATGAATTCTTCAGTTTATCCCGACGCTCTTAAGAAATTCAATATAGCATGTGAGATTCCAGAAGTCTCTGATCAAGATAAAGTTGATAAAATAATTTTTGAGGAATTAGTAAACGGTGTATTTACAGAGGAATCTAGAAAAGTTTTTAATAAAATTATTCAAAAATTAGCTAAAAAGAACTGTGATGCAGTTGTTCTAGGATGTACAGAGATACCTTTGCTTATAGATCCTAATGATTGTCCCCTACCTACTTTGGATTCTACTAGATTATTAGCAAGAGCAGCAATTAAAAAAGCTTTAGAATAAAAAATTATAGAAATAAAAAGAAAATATATAAACTTATTGAGTAGTCCATCCACCATCAATTCTTAGATCAGCACCCGTTATATAAGAGGATTCTTCAGTTGCTAAAAAGAGAATTCCTGTAGCAATCTCTTCTGGTGTTGCCCAACGTCCCAATACACCCTCTTTTTCAAACTCCTTTTTAACTTCTTCATAAGAAACTCCTCTATCTCTTGCCTGCTTAGCAACATCGCTCTGTAGCATTGGCGTATCAGTAGCCCCAGGGCTTACACTATTTACACGTACATTATAAGGAGCAAGATCTAAGGCTAACGCCCTTGTATAACCTAACACTCCTGCTTTTGTAGAGCAATAATTTGCATGAGCAACTTGACCTATATGAGCAGCGACAGAAGCTAAAGTTATAATTGAACCCGATTTTTGTTTTTTAAAATATGGAACAGCGTATTTACACGTGTAATGAGTACCCTTTAGATTCACATCTATTAGAAGATCATAATCCTCATCTGGAAAAGTCTCGACGGGTCCAACTCGTACTACTCCTGCATTAATAATCAAAATATCAATTCTCCCATATTTTTTAATAGTTGAATCTATCATTTTCTTAACGTCTTCTGGATTTCTTACATCTACTTTCATTATTGATGTTCTATCTTTACCATCTTCCATCAATTCAAATGTTTCTTTAAGACCATCTTCATTTATATCCGAAAGTACTTGTATAGCTCCTTCTTTTGCAAATAAAACCGCAGTAGATCTACCAATTCCAGATGCTGCTCCTGTTAATATAACAACTTTATTTTTAACGCGAATTTTTTTCACCTAAAATCTAGAACAAATCTATAAATTATCTTATTATTTCTCTTATTTATGGATTATGTTAAATATGGAGTAATAGGATCAGGCGCAGCGTGGACTTTTCACTCAATAGGTGCTAAGAAGATTCCCACAATCAAATTTAAATCTATGTATGATATTAAAGATGCGAAAAGAACAGCCAGAGTAAATAAGATGGATTTTTATGATAACTTCGATGAATTTCTTAAGAGTGATATTGATGCTGTTATGATATTTACCCCTCATTATCTTCACGAAAAATATGTCTTAGCGGTTGCTGAAGCAGGAAAGCATATACTTTTAGAAAAACCTATGGCAACCACACTTGAGGGATGTGATGAAATGATTGAAGCAACTAGGAAAGCAGGAGTAAAATTTATGATAGCTGAAAATCATCGATTCTTACCTGCTCATAAATATATTATGGAAGTTATCCAATCTGGATTAATCGGTAAACCCTTTTTGATAAGATCTTATGAAGGTGTTGATGAGATTGAAGGCCTAATGAAATCTGGATATTGGAAGGGGCACCCTATTATGGCTGGAGGGGGGTCTCTAATGGATATGGGAGTTCACAAATTTGCAACATTGAATTGGATTTTAAATGATACTGTAGAATCTGCTTATAGTTGGCTAACAAAACAGTGTACAAACTTGGAAGAGAAGGCTGAAGATAATGCCATGGTCTTCTTAAAATATAAAAAAGGAACTATTGCTGAGACTATTGTTAGCTTCAGTGTGGTATCTCCATGTAATAATAGTCTTGAGATATATGGATCAATGGGATCTATTATAGAAAATCATGAATGGAAAAATCCAATTAGAGTTTTCTCAAAACATGATAATATGGGTGAACATAAAAAAAAATGGTATGAACCCGAGATTGAACATGGACCATTTCCAAAATATTATCAAATATCAATGAGAAATGAGGATTTGCATTTTACAAACTGTATTCTCAATGATATTGATCCTGAATTTACTCCAGAACAAGCTAAAGAAGCAATAGCTGTAGTTTTAATGTCATACTTATCAGCAAAACTAGAGAGAACTGCATCCAGAAATGAATTAATGGAAATTTATAGAACTAAAGGAACAAAGAGTATCCTTGAAGGATTAGAAAAAGCAGTTAAAAATAATTGTCAATTATTAAACTAATGATCAATAGTGATAATCATATGAGAAAAAACCAACTAATAAAACCATTTTTTAGAAAGATAGATTGTATTCAAATTCCTGTTTCAAGTTTCATTCCTCTTTAATAAGAATCTCTTTATCCAAACTAGATGCATTATTAAATAAAAGTAATAAAATAAAAAAGGAGAATTTAATTAAATATTGGGCGTTTATCTTGCCAAGGAGCAATTTCCTCAAATGCTTTTGAAACTTGAAGTACAGTTAATTCATCAAATCTCTTTCCTACAATTTGCATTCCAATTGGCAATCCCTCACTAGACCAACCACAGGGAACTGAAGCTGCTGGATGACCACTTATATTGAATGGATATGCAAATGGTAGCCAGCCTAACAGTGAAACTCTTTTTCCATCTATAATTATATCTGATTTCATTGTTTCTCTATCATAAATTCCAGATTTACCTATTTCAAATGCAGGACACGCAACAGTTGGAGTTATAATTATATCAAAATCTTTAAAAAGTCTGGAAATATTAATATATATCGTTTCTCTTTGGACTTCTGCCATTTTCAGGTCTGCTGATGAAAAATTTAATCCAATATTAACCATTTCTACAAAATCAGGATCCATTTTGTCTTTCCATTTATCCAAAAAAGGTTTAAATGTATAACCAAATCCCGATGCCCAAAAAGTCCAGAATAGTGATTCCGGATTTTTTATTTTAATCTTACTTTTATCAACTGTCCAATTTAATCGTTCAAATTTTAGAATAGCTTCTAGAACTGATTTTTCAACTTCAGGATCGAGAGCTTCCACAAATCCTAAATCAAAGGAATATCCAATTCTTAATTTACTAGGTTCTTCATCAAGTTTTTCTAAATAACTATAATTTGGTTTGGGTAAAGAATATCTATCCGAAAAATGCTCTCCTACTAACACATCTAATAATAATGCAGCATCCTTGACAAACCTAACAATTGGACCTTTATGAACAAATGTGCCTAAATAACCTAATAATAACATATTACTTTGAGGAACTCGACCAAAAGTAGGTTTAAGTCCATAAGTCCCGCAAAAAGAGCTAGGAATTCTAATAGATCCTCCACCATCTGACCCTATTGCTAATGGACTTAATCCAGATGCTACAGCTGCAGCCGCTCCGCCGCTAGATCCTCCAGGAGTTCTTTCTAAATTCCAAGGATTTTTGGTAACTCCAAAAATTAAGTTATCTGTTTCCCCCTTAAATCCATAAGCTGGAGTATTGGTTTTGCCTAAAATCACAGTACCAGCATCCCTAGCTCTCTTAACTATTATATCATCTCTCCGTGGCTTATTATTTTCAAAAATTTTACTACCAAACGTGGTTCGTATTCCTTTTATTTCAGTTTCATCCTTTATAGAAATTGGGATTCCATTCAATGCTCCTATTTTTTTATCTTCCTTTACTCTTTCATCCGCTTCTTTTGCCATCTGTCTTGCTAATTCCAGAGTTGGAGTACAATAAGCATTAATTATAGGATTTACTTTTTCAATTCTTTCGATGATTGTCTCTGTAATTTCTTGAGATGTCATTTCCTGTCTTTTAATAATATCATACATATCGAATGCTGACATAAAGCAAATATCTTCTTTATTCATATCTCATCTACCTTTTTCTTTTCAGAACTCATCTAATAAAAATGTTTTTATCTAAACTTGAGAGTCGTTCACAACCGGAACTAGTTATTCTATAACAATCTTCGATACCTACTAATCCCTGACCTCTAACATTTTGCCATGCCTCTACATCTAATACCATATTTTCCTTTATAGGACCATCATAGGTATGTCCAGGTCCAAATATGTGTGCTTCTTCGGTTTCTAACCCTATACTGTGGCCAATTATACTACAAAAACCTTTTCCTAATTGTTTGTAATATTTATAAGCACCATTATATAATTCTTTTGGATCTGTTCCGGGTTTAAGGTTTTCTAAACAAAATTCTTGAACCTTTATCATATTTTCCATTGCTTTTACACCCTTTTCAGGAGCTTGTCCAACAACAGCATCTCGACTCACATCTGAAACATATCCCTTCCAAACAGCTCCAAAATCAAATCTAATCATATCACCTGGCTTCACAATGGTACCAACACCGGGTGCTTCTGGATCTGAATCCCCAATATTCATAGTTAAATGATCCCAGCCTTCTGCTCCTTCTTTAACGATAGTACTTCGTGCAATTTGAAGTAATTCATTATCTGTTATTCCTTCTTTTAAAGATTCAATGCAATTTAGAATGGCTTTTTCGGCAATTTGAGTTGATTTCCTAATTCTATTTATTTCTTCCTCGGATTTAATTAAACGCATTTCTAAAAATACGTTATCCCCATCAACCAAAGAAGCGTCTGGAAATTCCTTTCGGAGAAATTCTGATTGATATCGAGGCATAAGAGCTTCAATGCCAATTTTTTTATTTTTTAGACCAAAATCTTCAAGTTTTTCTCCTAATAATTTTAAACCACCTTTGGGGGAGCCAACACGTTCATAATTTTTTACCCAAGAAAACTTTTCAACACTATCATACAATGCCCATATGAGTAAGAATACTTCTCCGTCGTTAGTTATTATTGAAAAACTGGGATATTGATTATACAAAACAAATAGTATTGGATTAGGGGCAACATGAAGTGTAGGAATCCCGGTTGTATAAAAAACATTAACTGGCGTAGTAGCAATTAAAGCATCAAGATTAAACTTTTCGAGAAGTTCAATCGCTCTTTTCTTATTATATCCTATTGGTTCCATTTTATATCTATTGGTTTCGTTTTATATCTTTAAAAAATTTAATATATCTTCGTTTTATAATATTATTTTTTTCCTTAATTCTCTTTAAGCTTTAAAAGCATTTCTTGAGGATATTTTGCTTTCGTCCAAGGAAGATTAGAAAAAAAATGGGTAAAAATTCTTACTATTAGTGGTGGTTTATTCTTATATACATATTTTTTATTGAAATATACACGTCGATATGGTTCAGCATATTTCCATCCATGGAGCGTTCTTCCCGCGAACCTGCTAAATGGTCGATATGGGAGCATAGTATATCTTAAAAGCCATTGTTGTGTTCTATGACAAGTAATCAATTTATAGGTTAAACTTTTGATATCCTTTTTTTTAAAGCCAAAAAAGAAATTTGGATGCAGACACGTGTAGAAATATAGGATTGGTGTGAAATTAATTAATTTCTTGTGGATAATGTAAAATAAAACTCTTCCAGTGTTTATATGGTCCATATGATAATACCATGTATAGATAGCTTCTGGAGCAATAATAATATCTGGTCTTTCTTTTTTAAGATATTCAGCAACCCTATTAACAAAATCTTTATTGAATGGTACAAATCCATCAATATATCCAAAGAAGTCTATATTCTCAGGCAGAATTCCATGAATTTTCTCTGCATTAAATAATTCTCGTGTTCTAATTTTTGCTAGCAAATCTCCTTTAAATTTATCATATTTGGGTCCCGGAAGTCCAAATTCTCCTCTAGTGAGTGAAGCAATTTTAATAATGTGATTTTTTTTACTTTTAGTAGCTAAATAATGCATCAAGTGCCCACACTTATGTTCTAAATCATCAGGATGAGCTTGAAAGAATATAATTTTAGTCATAATAAAATAATAGTTAAATTAGATTACTTTATCTCTTCCAATTGAGCTGATCTTTTTCCCAATAGGAAAGAACTAATTATAATTAGAGTTAATCCAATAATTAAATAGTAAATAGAGAAGACACTGGGGGGTGTTAAAAGAAATATTAGAAAATATATTACGATAGGCGCAATTAAAGTAGGAACTTGTTGTATTGGAACTAAGTTACTTGCTTGGCCAACTGTAAACGATTTTTGAATCGTCATGACCCCTAAAACATTAGATAAAATTAGGATAATGCAAGAGATAATAAATATAAACAATTCTCCTAAGTCAAAACTACCATTAAATATTTTAGCTATAACTCCGATTAGGGGGCTTACCCAGAAATTTGAAAGTACAAACAATAACCCAGATAATGTTGCTAATAAAATCCCCTTGAATCTTATACTTTTTCGCTGTAACATATAACAAATAAAAGAGAATAAAATAACCACTAATGTAAAGATAATAATCCTAATAAGAAATGAAATCTCCACTAAATTTGTATTTGCAATATCAATTGATAATTCACTAATTCCTAATAGAAAAAACGCTAATATCATTAGAAAAATTCCTAAAATTTCTGCTTTATTTAAAGTTTCTCCCACAATCTTTATAGAACCTATTGCTAAGACAATTAATCCTGAAGCCATAAATCCAGGAATTAATGCAGGACCAATGAATAATTGAGCCATCATATAAAGAATAGCTCCTAATCCATATTGTAAAATAAGACCACTTAGCCATAATCTTTTTTTAACTAGGCTTCTAAAAAATTTTGCTTCATCAGGGAGTTCATTTATTACCTTCTTTTGGAATACAGTACCAAGATGATTTGATAATCCGGATGATATAGCTAATGAAACCCCCAACCAATAGAAACTAACAGCCATTATTATTTATGTTGCTCTTCTCATCAAAAATCAATCTGAATATTTTATTTTATGTTTTTAACGTTTAAATAATTATAAGTATTGAATTCTTCTTTAAAAAAGGTATAATTTAATATAGAATGAGATAAGGAATAAGATTATGACTTTGAATAAAATAAAAATTCAGGTTGTTTTTATTGGCAAGCCACAATGGGAAGCTGGATGGCCCTATTTAGGTTATGACAACTTTAAGTTAATAGATGAGATTAAGGAACGTTTAATTAAGAAGTTTCCAAATGTTGCATTTGATTGGGGAAGTATGATTATTTCATATGATAAAGTTTTAGTTGATAATATTAAAGAAAATATATTAAAAGCAAACGGAATAATTATCTTTACAATAGGTCATTATGGAGATCCTGGAATAGTTCAAGCGGGGATTGAATTTATCGAAAGTGATAAACCAGTTATTCTCGCTAATTATATTTATGGCGGAGATCACACTTTTACCAAAATCTATTCCAATATCAAAGACAAAAATTATCAAGTATTTCCAATATCTTCACGAAAGATTGAAGATTTTGAAAAACCAATTGAAACAATGATTAACTTACTACGTTTAAGGGGAAAGAGTGTCTTGGTTTATGCAAGCGATGTAATAAAAATGAATTGGGATGTTATATTAGGGTTATTCAATCCAGAACGTAAAGTTATATTAAAAAATCATCCAGAATTTCTTGAACAAGTTGGAAAAATGAGTGGTAATAAAGAGTTTGAATTTTATACAGACACTGTTGGTAAAGACCAAGCGCATCAGTGGAGGATGGATGAAACAAAGTATAGAGAAAATTTGAAACAAATATTTGGTATAGAAATGATAAGAGGAGATCCAGATGAGATTCTGGAATATTATTCGAAAGTAAATGAGGATGAAGCTAAAATTGTTGCTGATAAATGGATTAAAAATGCACTAAAAGTAGAGCCATCTGAAAAAACAGTCCTGAATTCTGCAAAATTATATATCGCTTTTAAAAAAATTTTACAAGATAGAGATATTGATTTTTTTACCCCTGATTGTGGAACATTCTTATTGACAGGAATATTACCTGCTTATCCTTGTATGGCTTATTTCGAATTAAGTAATGAAGGAAAATATGGTATATGTGAATCTGATATAGATTCAACAGTAAGTTTTCTCTTTGGTTTATATTTGGTTGATCGACCTGGATTTGTATCTAATCATACCCTTGATGTTACTAATGATCAGATTACATATATGCACTGTGTAGCCCCAGATAAGCTTTACGGAATTAATGGTCCCCCAACTCCATATGAAATTGTTTATCATGGTGAAACTCATTACTTAGGTGCTTCTCCTTGTGTTAAATTCCCTATTGGTGAAATTGTCACAACAATTAAAATAAGTGTTTTTGAGAAGAAAATATCAATCAGACAAGGAACTATTATTGATAATGTGGTTGATGATAAAGGATGCGTCTCAAAAATGTTGGTAAAAAGTAATGTAGAAAAAATTATGAAAAATTATGACTGGGAAACATTTGGTTGGCACCGGGTAACTTTTATTGGTGATTGGAAGGAAGTTTTCATAATTGGAGCCAAAATCTTAGGTTTAGAGATTCTTGAAGAAGATCAATAATTTTATCCGAACAAAAAGTAACTAAAGTAATTAATAAATTTTATATTATCCTCGAATAAATCTTATAATAAGAATAAATTCTATCTAATAGAATGAAATAAGGATTATGATGAATGATACGAAAAATGAGAATAAGGATAAAGTACACTCGCGTTTAGGTCATCTGTTATATTCTTTAGGAGCTGTACCATCTGCACTTCCATTTAATATGATCGGAACATGGCTATTAACTTTTTATACTGTTCATGCAGGTCTCTCCCTCACTAATTATGGTCTCCTCCTTATGCTTTATGGGATATGGAATGCGATAAACGACCCTTTGATTGGATATTACATGGATAAAATCAAATTTAAAAAAGGACGTCGGATACCATGGATTATTTATGGAACCATTCCAATGACGATAGGGTTTATTGCACTGTGGTGGGTCCCATATACAGAAAGTGGTCTAATTTTCTTTCATGGTTTTTTAATGCTATTTCTATTTGATACTGGATTTACAATGACGATTACAGCTTGGAGTGCTTTATATACAGAGATGTATGAAGATGAGAAGGAGCGAGCTTCAGTAGTAGCTATCAAAGACACAATAGCATTTACTTCTTCTATGATCGGTGTTATGATTCCTTCTATGATTGCAGCAGCACTTGGTAGTTGGGCAATAACAGGAATTTTAATGGGTATTTCTATTCCTATTACAATGTATCTTTCTCTTTTAGGGACAAAGGAAAGATTAGAGTATCAAACAGATGAACCTTTACCAATATATAAAGCATTTAAAGAAACATTTTCAAATAAACCATTCTTAATAGGATCAATAACATATGCAATGCTTGATTTTTGTTTTGGCTTTACTATGATGATTCTTCCTCTTTATGCAAAATTTATTTTAAATGTTGAGGAGGGTATGGAAGGATTGGCTATGGCGGGGGTAGCTATAGGGATAATTACGGGTATACCCTTATGGTGGAGGATATATGGGAAGAAAGGACCAAAATTTGGTTTAGCACTTTCGATGATTATATTTGGCATAGGAATGATATTTCTCTTTTTTGCATATGATTTTATTACATTGACAATTATAGGGCTTTTCCCTGGAATTGGTGTAGGTGGTACGTTAATGACTGAGCCAGTAATTTCTGCGGGAATAGATTATGATGAATTAAAGATAGGAAAAAGGAGGGAAGCGACATATGGAGGAATTGGATCTTTTATTGCACGATTATCAATGATTCTTTCAGCTTTAGCTTTAATGCTTGTCCAATTTTTTAGCGGATTTGACCCTAAATTAGGTACTCAATCATCTACAGCTTTAGTTGGGTTAAAACTATCTATTTCGATTGTTCCTGCTATTGGTATTTTAATTGGTTTATTAATATTTAAATATTTCCCACTAAATTACAAGAAATTCAGTGAACAACAAGAAAAATTGAAAATTCTTCATGAAGAACGTTTAAGAAAACTAGAATTAGAAAATAATTAATTTTTTTTAACATATTTTTTCTTTTTAATTATAAGATGTTTTCGTGATATAAATCCAATAGAGTTGATTATAATTTGAAGTGTGATCTTAAAAATATAGAAATCTATTATGAAATCTACGGTGATGGGTATCCAGTTCTTATGCTTCATGGATTTGTTCCTGATCACCGTCTAATGAAAGGATGTATGGAACCCATTTTTGAAAATAAAGATCATTACAAACGTATTTATTTTGATTTACCAGGTATGGGGAAAACTGTCGGACCAGAATGGTTAAAAAATTCAGATCAGATACTCAATGTCGTTTTAGAATTTATTGATAAGATTATTCCTAATCAAAAATTCATAATTGCGAGTGAATCTTATGGATGCTATTTAGCAAGAGGTATTCTTTTAAAAAGATCTAAATTTATTGATGGCATCTTATTTATTTGTCCTCTTATAATACCTGAACCTGAAAAAAGAGAGTTACCTAAAGATTTTATGATTTTAATAAAGGATCCTGAGTTAATTTCTAGTTTAAGTCCTTCAGATGCTGATGAATTAAAAGAATCTTTAGTAATTCAGAGTAAAGATACTTGGGAGAGATATCGAGATGAAGTCTTTTCTGGGGTGAAAATTGCGGATCAAAGTTTTTTAGATAAAATATTTCCAGATCATTATAAATTTTCTTTCGAGGTTGATCAACTTTTAGAAATTTATGATAAACCAACCTTATTTCTTTTAGGGAGACAAGATAAAACAGTTGGATATCGTGATGCTTGGGAAATAATTGAGAATTATCCTAGCGCTACTTTTGCTATTCTTGACCAAGCAGGTCATAATCTACAAATAGAAAAAGCGAAATTATTTAATTCTTTAGTAATTGAATGGTTAGATAGGATTGAATAGAGTATTTCCTTGAAAAATAAAGATTAGAAGGAATTATTTTAATTAATTGGTTCAATTTCTTTAGGTTCTTCTCGTGGTATTCTTTCTTCTACTGGTAAAAGTGGTTTAAATTCTTTATGAGGTTCTGTTTGATACCAATATGCTGTAGAAGACCAATCATCTGAACGTTGATTTGCATGACCATGTTCCATTTTAACTTTAATATTTTTATGAAAATATATAGGATCTTCTATATGATATCTATAATATGAAATCTTCCCACTCCAGTTGTTTCCTCCTGGTATTGTTATTCCAAAATAAGGAGAACAATAATACTCTGAAGGACCCCATGCTGTACAAAAATAATCCTCAGTTCCTGTTCCATATAGGATAATCTCACCATCATCAATTTCTATGTAGTCATCTCCTTCACCTGGCCAATTTTGTTCATTAGTAACATAAAGATTATGAATATCTAAATGACAACCAACATAATGACCTTCACCTTCAGCTTCTAAAAGAATATAGTCGTCTTCATGAGTTTTATTTCGTTTAAACCATCGTTGTGGTTTTTTCAAACTATAATCATTTCCTTTACATAGATTCTCGCGATTCCAATGTACATGAAATCTCCCTAAATCAGAATCCAATTCTAAATATTCTTCGTAATCAACATAGTAATAAAAAATCAAAGAAGTGTCACATTCGTTCTCTATTTCAATTCTAGCACTTCTAGAAAAAGGCATTGGCCAGAAACTATTAAATCCTTTTCCTTCCCGAGGGCTCATAGAAAGAGGTAAACTCCAAAAATTTACAGATTGAGCATGACCAATTCCAAAAAAATCCCCTATGGGACATTCAACTGAAGGATTATTCTCATCATCCCACCACATCCGGATTAATATTTTTCTCAAATAGTATGGATCAGGATCTATAGTACCAATAGTTATCCAGATATGCTTTATAATTCCAGAACTTTGGATATTGCATAATTCAAATTTTCTTTTTGAATTAATTATTATATTATCATTATTGGTGCCACGTATATTATAACTGGAAATCCTTTTTCGTTTTACATTTTTTTTAATTTTTGCTAAATTCATTAACGAACTAAATCCAAATTCCATCTTTATCCCCTTAAATAATTTGTTATAAAACTGAATATTGGAAATGAAATAAGTATTATTAATAGAGCAAAACTGTGTTATTCACCTTGGATTTGCACCATAACTCTCCTATTTCTTGGTCCATCATACTCTGCAAACATTATTCCTTGCCAAGTTCCTAGCATCATTCTTTTTTCATGAATTAATACCTCTACTGAATGACCCGTTAATGTACATTTGATGTGAGCATCAGAATTTCCTTCCCCATGTCTAAATGAATAACCTAATCCCCCACCTTTAGGAACTAATTTACTTAAATAACTACTGATATCTTTAATAACAGAAGGATCCGCATTTTCATTGATAGTTATTCCCGCAGTTGTATGTGGTATAAATATTCGACACACACCTTCTTTTATATTGCTTTCTCTAATTATATTGCTGATTTCACCAGTAATATCCAAAATAATCTCTCTTTCTGGAGTTTTAATTTTAAACTCATTAAACACAATCATATTATCC
>JAEOTW010000094.1 GCA_016839655.1 Promethearchaeota archaeon
GGGAGTTGTTGAGTCTTTAAATGGTGTTTTAGGAGCCAATCTAACTGTTGCTGATGTTGCACCAATAGGTAAGTCAATTATCGACACAGAACTTGAGTTTAATAAGAAAGCAGGATTTACAGCAATTCATGATAGACTCCCAGAGTTTATACTGGAAGAAAAACTCCCACCACATAATACAGTGTTTGATGTAACAGATGATGATTTAGATAGTGTATTTTAAACTGAATAGAACTTGAAAATGCCGATTAACTTAAAACTATTCGGGGATTTAAGGAAAAAAGTCGATCCAAATATAACAGGTACCTTATCATTACGATTAAAAATTGATGATCCTGAAATATTAAAGGTGCAGGATATTCTTAGAAAATTCAGTATTGATAGTAGTGAGGTTAGCCATATTTTTGTAGATGGAATATATGCAGGATTAAAAAAAAATGTTAAAGATGGGGATAAAGTTTCATTGTTCCCGCGAAATATGGCATTGTTATATAAATGGTATTTTAAAAGAGAAGAAGATGAATAACAATACTATTAAGATTACAGTTAAATTCTTTGCAACATTGCGGCAATATGGTCCTGCAAAAGAAATCATAGAAATTCCAGAAAATAGCAAGATTAAGCTATTATTCGATAAATATAGTATTCCAAAAGATGAGAGAAGGTCAATAATTTTAGTAAATGGTCGTCCGCATAAAGAACTCAATACCATTTTAAAAGAGGGAGATTTAGTTTCTATCTTTCCCCCCATAGGTGGTGGGTAATTCCACCTTAAAATTCAAATTTCTTTTTTTTATATATTTTTTTTATAAATTATAAAAACATTTTAAGGAAGCTTGTATCCTATAAATTTTGACTAATTTATGGATATTCTTTAATAACTTTATCCTTTGCTATTGATAACGAGTGTTTATATATGCCTACTTGTATTATTTATACGTTCTATCGTTACGTAAAACACATCAATTTTATAGAATATTAGATGAAACTTAAAATAAGGTTTCAATCAATAAGTATTAGATTAGTTAAAGCTCTAAAATATTCTCCAAATAAGAAATGTTAAGGAGAGACTTAAATCATGATTTCTACAGAAAATTTTGAAAAAAAATTCATAAAAAATGTAATTGATGCATCAGAAGATACAATCTTTGTATTTGATCCTCAAACAGGAAAAGCAATTGTATGGAATAAAGCATTTAGGAACATCTCAGGATATAATGATGATGAAATTCAATCATTAAAGGCACCTGATTCTTATTATAGTGTAGAAGATTTAAAGAAAGCAGAATCTGCTTCAATGGAGGTATTAGAAAGTGGAAGAACAACTTTAGAAATGACATTGATCACCAAAGATGGGCGAAAAATTCCATATGAATATTCTGGAACAACACTTCAGGGATCAGATGGAAATATGCTAATAGTTTCAGTAGGAAGGAATATTTCAGAAAGAAAAGAGATTGAAAGAAAACTACGGGAATCAGAAGAAATATTTAGAACAATGACAGAACAATCTTTTTTAGGTATTGCTATTCTACAGAATAATATTGTTAAATATGTTAACAAGCAACTTGCTAATACTTTTGGATACACAGAAGAAGAAATTTTGAATTGGGGAGATAGTGGGTTTATTAATGCTATCCATCCTGAGGATAGAGAATTGGTTGTCGAACAAGCTCAGAAAAAACAAATGGGAGAATTAGATGCTGTTAATCAATATCAATTTAGAGGAATAAAAAAGAACGGAGATCGGATATGGTTAGATATATTCTCAAAAACAATTAATTTCAAAGGAAAAATGGCAGACTTTGTTACAATTCATGATATAACTGATAAGAAAATAGCGGAGCAAAAATTAAAAGATTCTGAAGAAAAGTATCGCTCTTTATTTGAGAATATGACTGCGGGATTTGCATACCATGAGGTAATTGTTGATGAGAATAACAAACCTATAGATTATTTATATCATGAGGTAAATCCTGCTTTTGAAAAGTTAACTGGGTTGAATAAAGAAAACCTGATCGGAAAAAAAGTAACGGAAGCGATTCCCGGCACAGATAATGATCCTGCAGATTGGATTGGTAGGTTTGGTAATGTTGGGCTCACAGGAGTGCCATTAACGGTTGAAGATTATTCAGAAGCAATAAAAAGATGGTTTAAAGTTTCGGGATATTCACCTAAGAAAGGTTTTTTTGCTGTAACGTTTACAGACATCACAGAAATTAAACTTGCTGAGCAAAAAATAAAAGAATCTGAAGAAAAATATCGCAAGTTATTTAATAATGTACCTTTTGCAATCGTTCTTTTCAGTATTGGCGGTACAATTATTGATTGCAATGATATGACAGATATAATTACAGGATATTCTAAAAATGAGTTGATAGGGAAGAATTTTAAGAATTTTAATTTTTATGTTGATATGAAATCAGCAAATCTGGAAGAAAGAGTTTTTCAGGTTAGATCGGGTAAAAACCCTGAATCAAGGGAGATTTTGTTATATAAAAAAGATGGAAGTGAATTTTGGGCTAGAAGCCAACTTGAATTTATCCATATAGGAGAAGACACATATGTACAAGCAATTATCCAGGATATTACTGAGCAAAATAAGATAGCGCAAAAATTAAAAGAATCTGAATTTAAATTCAGATCTATTTTCGAAGCAATTCCAGATCTATATTTTTTATTATCTGAAGACAGTACAATCATAGAATATCGAGGGAAGGAACAAGAATTGTACGTTAAGCCTGAAGATTTCATGGGAAAAAAAATGGTTGATGTCCTACCACCGGAATTAGGGCAACAGATATTGGAAATTGTTAAAAAAACCATTATGACAAAGCAAGCACACATTCTAGAATATGAATTATCTATAAGAAATGAAATTCATTTTTATGAAGGTAGATTTTTTTATCTTCCAAAGAATAGAATTTCTTATTTTATTAGAGATATCACTGAAAAAAAAAAGATAGAAAAAGAGAATTCTGATTTAGCGAAATTTCCTTCAGAAAATCCAAATCCCGTTTTGAGAGTGAATAAACAAATGATATTTTATATTAATAAAGCTGGAAGAGATTTGCTTAATGTGACTGAAGGTGATAAGAATCCAGTTTTATTACAAGAGGCAATAATTAAAGCATTTAATGATAATGCCCCTCAAATTATTGAAGTTAAGGTTAATGGTGCAATCTATTCATTTAATATAGCTCCAATAGAGCAAGAAAGGTATGTAAATATTTATGGTCAAGATATTACAGAAAGAAAGAAATCAGAGAGCGCCCTCAATATCGAGAAAAAATTTACTGAAGATATTATAAATTCATCGCAGGATACTATATTCGTTTTTGATCCTGAAACAGGTAAAGCATTGAGATGGAATAAAGAGTTTAAAGAAGTATCTGGTTATTCGAATAGTGAAATTTCTTTAATGAAGGCACCAGATTCATATTATAATAAAGAAGATTTAAAAATTTCTGATGAAGCAATACAAGAATTAATGGTTGAAGGGAAAACGACGCTTGAAATGTCACTAATTACCAAGGATGGTCGAAAAATCCCATATGAATATAAAGCTACGACACTTAAAGAGCCAGGTGGGAAAATATCAATTGTTTCTATTGGAAGGGATATGGTCGAGAGAAATTTAGCAGAAGAAAAACTAAGAGAATCAGAGCAGAAATATCGAAATGCTTATGATATGGCAAATTTCTATAAAGACTTATTTACTCATGATATGAACAACATCTTACAGATTATAAATTCTTCCGCAGAAATTATTTCATATCAATTAGGAGATTCTGAAAAATCTATATTTATAGAAAATATGACAAATATGATTAAGAACCAAATAGATAGGGGAGCAAAATTAATTTCTGATGTACGTACTTTAACTTCGCTTGATGAAGAGGAAATTACCATCTTTAGAATGAATATCTCCGATTTTTTAAAGGAATCAACAAAATTCGTGAAAAAAGCATATGCTCAAAGGAAAATATCTATTACTCAAGAAACTCTTGACGAGGAATATTATACAAATGCTAATGAACTACTTCAGGATGTATTTGATAATATCTTAATTAACGCAACTAAATATAATGAAAACGAAGTCGTGGAAATAGATATCGAGATTTCAAAACATATAATTGATGAAAAAAATTTTATACAAATTGAATTCATTGATAATGGTATTGGCATAACAGATAGAAGAAAGGAATTGATTTTCCAACCAGGTTATAGAGAACTTAAGGGATCAAAAGGAATGGGAATTGGGCTATCTTTAGTTAGTAAAATAATGGATATTTTTATGGGTAAAATTTGGGTAGAAGATAAAGTACAAGGGGACCATACTCAAGGAAGCAAATTCATAGTATTACTACCAGAAGCAAATTAAATCTAACATAATTTTTTGATTTGTTTTTGAGGAAAGAACGTTCAATTAGAATTTTTGAATCTTTTTTTAATTAAGGATTTTTACAAATATTATAAGCATTGAAATTTGCTCACATAATATATTACATTTTATAGAAATTAAAGAAAACTTCTGCACGGAAAAAGTTTGACATATTTTTTAAAACCAGGGTGATAAATTTGACATCTATTGAAAAATCTAAGGAAGATGAATTAATTTACAGTAATTTACTCGAAACTATTGATGTAGGTTTTTATTCAGTAACATTAGATGGTCAAATGCAGAATCATAATCGGGCTCATAATACTATTTTAGGATATGATCCATCTGAAAGCTTAGATTCTATAGATGTAAGACAATTCTGGCAGAATCCGAAAGATCGGGATATATATGTAGAACATTTATTAAAACATGGTTTTACTAAAGATTATATTTGTCATGCTTTGAAAAAAGATGGAACCAAGATCATTGTAGAATTAAATTCACACTTAATTAAGGATAGCAATGGTGTTCCTAAACGGATTGATGGAACCTTTATTGATATTACTGAAAAATATAGTCTTCGACGTAAATTAGAGGAATCCGAAGAAAAATACCGAGATTTAGTAATTCAAATTCCAGACTTATTGCTAGAGGTAGATTTAAAAGGAAAATTTACATATGCTAGCCCTCAACTCTATGATATATTTGGATTTACTCCCGCTGAAATTATTGGTAAAAGGTTTCATAAATTTGTTCATCCTGAGGATATTCCAAAAGCAGCAGATGCAATGAAACGAGGTTTTGAAACAAAAGAAGAAATTAATGTTGAATATCGGACATTACACAAAGACGGTCATTATATTTTTGTTTCAGCTAAGGGAAGAATCTTAGAAAATGGTAGATTTTATGGTGTGGTTCGTGATATATCAGAAAAAAAAATGATGGAGCAGAGACTAAAAGAATCTGAAGAGAAATATAGGCTCATCTCTGAAACTGCATATGATCTAATCGGAATATTAAATGACAAGTTCAAATATGAATATGTTAATGAAACTGCTTTTCGGAAAATATTAGGGTATTCAAGTGAGGATCTCCTTGGAAAATCAGCTTTAGAGTTTACCCATCCAAATGATATAGCAAGTACAGCAAATGCACTAATTGAAGGATTTAAACAAGGAGAAGGGGGAGCAGAGTTAAGATTTAAACATAAAAATGGGCGATGGGTATGGATTGAAGCAAAGGGTAAAACATATATCGATAAAGCTGGAAAATTTAAAGCCATTGTGATTTCAAGGGATATTTCTGAACGTAAGTTAACAGAAAGAAGAGTTAAAGAATCAGAAAGGAAATATCGAGATGCGTATAATAGAGCAAATTTCTATCAAGATTTGTTTGCACACGATATAAACAATATTCTCCATATAATAAATTCCTCTATGGAGTTAATTTCTTATAGCCTAAATGATTCTGATAAATCTAAAATGATTTTAGAAGCAGAGGGTATTATTAATAAGCAAATTGAGAGAGGAGCTAAATTAGTTTCAAATGTACATACATTATCTAAACTTGAGGAAGAAGAAATAAACACTCAACCTACAGAAATATGTGAATTGATGAAAAATGCCATGGAATTTGTAAAAAAAACGTATAATGGTAAAAATATTCAAATCACTATTGAATGTGAAGATGATCATATTATTATCAATGCTAATGATTTACTACAGGGTGTTTTTGAGAATGTATTTCTTAACGCCATTAAATATAATGAAAATTCTGAGATTATTATTTCAATAAAAATATCTAAAACTCTATTGGATAATAATAGTTATTATAAATTTGAATTTGTGGATAATGGAATTGGGGTACCAGATAACAGAAAAAAGATTATTTTCCAACAAGGAAATAGAGAATTGAAAGGTACGAAAGGAATGGGTTTAGGTTTATCCCTAGTTAAAAAAATTCTTAAAACTTTTAGTGGTAAAATCTGGGTCGAAAACAAAATAAAAGATGATTTTACTCAAGGGAGTAATTTTATCATTCTATTACCAGAATTAGTATAATATTTTTATCTCGCTTTTTTTCGCTTCATCCAATCTTCTTTTAATAAGCAATAAGTTTTGAGCCCAAGATATTCTCCATCAACATACCACTCTTGTTCTCTTATTCCTTCTAATTGAAAACCTATTTTTTCTGCCACACTCCAAGATGCTATATTTTTAACACAAACCCCACCATGTAATTTGTTGAGATTTAATTCATTGAAAGCATATTCAATTATTAATTCAGTAGCTTCGGTAGCTATATTCTTGTTCCAATATGCGGGGTCTCCTATTGTAACCCCTACATTGGCAAAACCATTACTCCAATCTAACCAACCTAAACCGACATGACCAATAGGTTTTTTATCTTTCTTATGCCAAATTTCAAATCCTATGAAATGGGGGGTTCTCCCCTTTCGTGGTTCAAACCAATTTTTAATATCTTCTACTCGTATTGGTAGGAGATTTCGCGAATAGATTCGCACTTTGGGGTCATTTAGCCATTTTGTATATAACTTTATATTCTCTGAATTTTGAGGAAGGAAACATATATTCTTCCCATCAATAAATATAGGAGCTTCATTTTCTTCCATTAATCAAATCACGTTATAATTTTATTTTAAATTGGTTTTCCAATTTTTACCTTTTAGCCAATCCTTTTTAAGTAAGCCATATCTTTTCTCATCTAAATATTTTCCATCAACATACATATCCTTTTTTCCAAACCCTTCAAATTCAAATCCAAGTTTTTCAGCAACGCTCCAAGAGCCTATATTTTCTACAGCGGCACACGCTTGCAATTTATTTAGATTTAATTCATTAAAAGCATACTCAATCACCAATTCTGCAGCCTCAGTAGTTAAGTTTTTATTCCAATAGGCTGGTTCACCAATAGATGCACCTAAATTTGCCCAGCCATCCACCCAATTTATCATTCCTAACCCTATGGTACCAATTGGTTTTTTATCTTTTTTATGCCAGATCACAAAACCTACATATTCAGGCACTCCTCGCCGGCTTTCCTCAAACCATTTTTTAGCTTCATCAGCACTGAGGGGAATTATATCTCGGGCATATTTGCGAACTTTCGGATCATTCATCCATTTTACATATAAATTGACATAATTAGAATTATGAGGAATTAAACTTATTGTATCTCCATCAATAAAAATTGGGACTTCAATCCCTTCTTTTTCTTCTTTTTTATCTTTATCTTCCATTATATTAGGTTTTGATAAATTTATTTTTTTGATTTTATCCAATCTTCTTTTGAGATATGATAAGTCTTGGTATCATGGTATTTACCATCGACATACATTTCATGCTTTCTAATTCCTTCAAATTTAAATCCACATTTTTCAGCAACGCTCCATGAGCCAATGTTGTCAACAATAATCCCACCATGTAATTTATTCAAATTTAATTCGTTGAAAGAATATTCAATTAATAATTTCGTTGCTTCTGTAGTGATACCTTGCCCCCAATATTCGGGTTCTCCAATGTAAGCAAAGGCATTTGCCCATCCATTAACCCAATCAATCCAAGCTAATCCGACTTGACCTATTGGTTTCTTATCTTTTTTATACCATATTTCAAAACCAATAAACCAGGATACTCTTCCATGCTGAGGTTCAAACCATCTTTTCACATCCTCTACTCTTCTTGGAGTTTCCCATCTGGCAAATTTTCGAACTTTAGGATCATTCATCCATTTTACATATAGATCAATATGTTCAGAATTTTGAGGAACTAAACTTATAGTTTCTCCTTCAATAAAGACTGGAACTTCTTCACTTTCTTTTTTTTCTTTATCTGTCATAGTTTAACCACTCTTTCTTAAAAATTGCAAATCTTAATTCGTCAACAAATTTCCCATCGATATAAATTTGTTCTTGTAATGTTCCTTCATGCTTAAAGCCGATTTTTTCAGCAACACGTAAGGATTGTTTATTTGGTGAATATATACTTGTATAAATTTTATGGAAATTAAGTTCTTCAAAGCCATAATTAATTAATAATCTGGTTACTTCTGGGGCAATATTTTGTCCCCAATAATCTCGTTCTCCAATCGACACAAATATATTTGCATTTCGGTTAAACCAATTAATAAAACTAAATCCAGCAGAACCAATAGGCTTGTTATCTTTACGGTGCCCTATTTCGAAAACGATTTCCTTTTTTACTCTATCTCCCTCTGGTTCAGACCATTTCTTTATTTCATCAATACTCCATGGAATTATGTTTCTAGAATATCTACGTATATCTGGATCATTACTCCATTTTGTATATAGACTTACATGTTCTGTGTTTAAAGGGCATAAATTGACTATTTCTCCCTCTAAGAAGGGTGTGATAATCTCTTTCTTTTTATCATCCATATTTATTTCCCATTTAATTTATTCATTTAATTGATAAAAAATATTTAATTTAGAGATAATAATTTTAATTCTTCTTTTTTTTAACCCAATCTTCCTTCAATATTTGGAAGATCTTGGTATCCACATACTTTCCATCAACATACATTTCATGTTTTTTAGTTCCTTCCAATTTAAATCCAATTTTACCAGCGACACTCCAAGAACCAATGTTATCAACCGCGACTCCTCCATGTAATTTGTTGAGATTTAATTCATTGAAAGCATATTCTACCAGCAATTTCGTAGCTTCAGTACCAATGTCCTTATTCCAATAATCTGGTTCTCCAATTTGTAGAAATGCATTTGCCCAACCGTTGATCCAATCTATATGTCCTAAACCTATTTGCCCAATAGGTTTTTTATCTTTCTTATGCCAAACATCTAGTGAAATATGATTTCTCATTAATTCACTTCTTTCTTCAAACCTTCTATTTTGATCCTCTAATCTTCTAGGAACAACACTTCGAGCATATTTTCTCACACGAGGGTGATTTTTCCAACGAATATATGTTTTAGCTAATTTTGAATTTCTAGGGCAAAGATCAATAGTATCTCCTTTAAGGAAAGGAAAGGCTTCAATTTCTTCGACTTTAATGCTCTCTTCTTTTTCTCCCAATATTTTAACCCCATCTATTAAATCATTCTTTAATAGAATTCATCCAATCATCCTTAAAGATAGCATATTCAATGATGTCCACATGCTCTCCATCTATGTAAACTTCCTTCTTAAGTGTTATCTCATGTTTAAATCCTATTTTCTCAGCTACTCTTTGAGAAGCCTTATCTGGAGCAAATATTCGAGCGGTTATTTTATGCAAATTTAATTCTTTATAAGCATAATCTAAAACTAATTTTCCTGCTTCTGTGCCAAAGTTGTTCCCCCAATATTCTGGATCCATTAGGTAATAGATATGAGCATTACGAGTAAACCACTGAATTCTCATCAATCCAGCATATCCTATTGGTTTTTGGTCCTTCTTATGCCAAATTTCAAAAAATATATCATTTTTCACCGGTTCTTTTTTTGGTTCAAACTCTTTTTTAATTTCCTCGATTGTCTGGGGTATTTCGTATCTCGCATACTTTCTTGTTTTAGGATTATTCATCCAAGCAGCATATAAATTAATATGATCTGGATTTGCAGCGCATAGAGAAACATTTTCTCCTTCTATAAATGGTAATGGTTTATCTTCTTTTGTTTCTGACATTTTCAATTATGATGTGTGTGTGTGTTTTTAATTTATAATTCTATAAATGAGTCATAGGGTATTAAGTTTGGGCTACGTGGGAATATGATGGTCAAATCTTCAGATAACCGATAATATCTAAACTCTTAAAATTTTAAATATTGACGATTAATGCAGAAGATTATCGAGTACGATTTCAAAAAAAATTAAAAATTAATTTTTAAAAAGGTTTAGGATAAATTCTCCGATTTTACTTATAGCTTCTTTCGCTTCTGGTAAATCATATAATCCAAAACCCTGAAATACATGGATGGTATCTTTCCATTCTTGTAATGTAGCTTCAACACCTGCTTCTTTAGCTCGTTCTATAAATCTTGTAGAATGATCATAGAGCATTTCACTTGTACTTGCTTGTATGAGAATTGGGGGTAAACCTTTTAGATCTGCCATAATGGGTGAAATCAATGGATTATTCGGATCTGCTCCCGCTAAAAATGCTGTTGTCCACCAAAAAACCCCCCTATCTGCTAAAATTGGATCTGTTTTAGCATTATCATAAAAACTCTTACTATTATCAGTATAATCTGTGGCAGGAGATAATGCAACTGCTCCAATCGGTAAGGATACTCCTTCATCTCGTAATTTTATTAGAGTTGTCAGAGTTAAATATCCTCCTGCTGAATCTCCAGCAATAATAATGTTCTCTGCCCTTATTCCTTGTGAAAGAAGCCATTTATAACTTTTAACACAATCTTCTAAAGGTGCAGGAAAAGGATGTTCTGGTGCCAGTCTATAATCAACGCTTAATACACGCATCTTAGTAAGATTTGCTATTTCAATTGTTAGTGCTCTATGAGTCTTGGGGGACATTAAAACCATACCTCCACCATGGAAGTACAAAATGACTTTATCTTCTGCTGCTCCTGGTACTAATTGCCATTCAGCAGGAACTCCTTCAATATCAATTTCTTCTATTTTTATATCATCTGGTAATGGGTGAGTTTTTATTTGATTCTGTATGTAGTAATCTATAACAAAGCGGAAAAATTTGGCAAGTTTAACCATCTCCTCGGCAGTAAAAAATCCATAAAAATCTTCTATAGTTCCTTCCTTCTTAGATAGCATGTGAAAGAATTTCTCATTTCCTTCTGTTATTTTTTGCATATATGCTTGTGGATTAAATCCTTTATTTTCTTCGAGCTTGAGATATTCTAAAACACCTCTTAATTGAATTTTAGCACTCTCATCAATATTTTTAAGTATTTCAGGACGAATTCTTGATCGATCTAATATGGGCATAATAATACTCCTTTAGAATTAATTTCCTAATTAAGATACCTTAATGAAGCTTTAACATTTTAAGATTAGCTTTAAATTTTTTAAAATAAGAAAAAAAAAAAAAGAAAAAAAAATACTTTTAAATTAATAACTAACTTTCTAAACTTATTTGATTTGCATTGCCAAGCCCATATCTTCTAAAGTAAGTTTCTTTCTACCAGCATGTCGGGTCATTTCAAGTGCTTTATTTGTCATACCTTTAGCTAACTTTTCTAAATAATCAATTAAGGCATCAACAGCATCTCGAGCGACCATCTCAGCGCCATTATCTTTCATTAACTTACGTACTGGGGACCAGGCAAAAACTTTTTTGGCCATTTTTATATTCCTCCACTTTTAATTTTAAATATGAGTTTTCAAAGTCCAAATTTTTCAATATGAACTTTATTATGTTATATTACTTCTTTCAAATATTTAAAAGTTGCGTAAAATTTTCGATAGGATATGTTTCGGTTAATATTTTCATCCGATCGACAGAATTACGATGTCTGAGAAGAAAGCTGGTAGATATAGATCTGAGTCTTTAGATCAGAGATCTTTTTTGATCTTGGATTATAATATTGAAAAGAGTTAAAAAATTATAGTTTTCAACCAATTCTTATAGAAAAGGTAAAATTATCAAATAAATTTAGAGTTTCATCAATGAAGTTTGGAGTTAAGGGTTCTATCAAAAAATCTAATTTTACTTTTATCTTAATACTTATTATCTATTGCAGAAAGCATTACTTTCAATTGATCGAAAATATCGAGCCTAAAGTCTGTGCCAATTCTAAAAAATAAGAGATCTACTATTTTTTTTTCGAGATAATCATCAACATTTAATTTTTCAATTATCTCAGACCAATTAGTACTCTCAGAAGCTCTGATTCCAATCAAAATTACTCCATTTTCTTTTGCATTTTCTACGATTTTTATAATTAATTCTTTCCACTTAGGATCTACAACTACTTCTGATCGTGTATCAAAAATACAAAATATGCCATCAGAACTGGAGATATCATCAATAGCAGAATAGGCATGTTGTTTTAAGATCAAACCGTTTGTGTACTGATAGACTTCTTCATCATCGTAATCTCTGATAAGAGATTTTTTTCCTAATTTTTGAATGTTGGTTATGATTTGTAACCCCGGACTCCACTGCAAGTTATCAGTTATTAAAGATATTGTAAATACAATTTTCTTTTTCAAAATAGAATTAATAACATCAAGTAGAATATCGCCACGTCTTTCTTCTTCGATTTCTTTGCTTTTCATTACATAATGATATGAAATTAAATTAAAAGCATCCTCTACATTGCTTCCATTTAACGCACTTGTTTCAATATATGATATTTTAATCTTTTCCCTCTGAGATAAATTGTTGGCTAGTTTTGCCCCTTCTTGATAAAAAACCTTTCTCTCTTCAGTTAAATCAGTTTTATTTCCGACTATTACTATGGGAATATCTTCTTCAGGTGTAAAAAGTTTTAATTCCTCATACCAACTTTGAATATTTTCAAATGACTCACGGTTTGTAAGATCAAATACAATAAAAGTTGCTTGAGCTCCTGAATAGTATACTTTGCGAAACCGACGGAAAAATTTTTGGGCTCCTATATCATAAAGAGTTACACCAATTTGATTTCCGAAAAATTCAAATTCATGAGATAAAACATTGAGTCCTATTGTTGCCCGATAATCAGTTGTGTATCTTTTTTCAACAAATCTTCTGATAATAGAGGTTTTACCGACTTCATGATCCCCTAAAACTACAAATTTGAATCGATATTCACCCCCTAATCCCAATTGCATTTGGTATAACTGATTTTTTAATCTCTCAACATTACTCGCTTCATATTCAAAGTTTGGGATTGAAACTTGAATTGAATCACCTTCTTCAGCAGTAATTATTTGAGCTGCTTTTTCAGCTAGGAAAAGTCCGTATGGAGACATTTTATCAGCTGAAGCAAAACTTTCTAAAACTATACTTAAAATGCGTTCTTCATCTATGGAAATAAATAAGAGTCGATAATCTTCTGTATCAAAACTAGCATTCCCGAATTTTTGAAAGTCAAATTCATTTCTCATACGATTAAGAATTGGATTAACGATTGTAGTCAAGACTGATACTAATTCAATATCAATATCCTTCCTTTTTTCTCCGGCAATTATCAGACCTTCTGCGTCTGATATGATAATAGCTACTATTTCGTTATTATTTTCTAAGAATTTATTAAATAATTCTTTAAAAAGCTTATTTTTTTGTATTGGCACTAGATTCTCTACTCTTTAATAATAATGTGATTTGATCGTATATTTATTTATATTAAATATAGTATAGGGATTTTTATTCTTGATTATTAATGACTAGAAATCTTCTTTCAGAAAAAAATATTCTAGATGGTTAAAATTTAAAGATATCTTATTGTATTAAGCATTACCTTTAACTGATCATATATTTCTAGTCGATATTCAAGCCCAAGCTTAAAAAACAATAATGATACCATTTTTTGTTCCAGTAATTCATTTACATTAAATTCCTCCATAATTGCTGACCAATCGCTTCTATCTGAAACCCGAATCCCAATCAACACGACTTTGTTCTTTCCGATGTCATTAATAATTTTTACAACGACATCTTTCCAATTTGGATCTATATGATCCTTATCTCTGGCGTCAAAAATGCAAAAAACTCCATCAGAATCAGAAACTTCAAAATTATGGTAAAGATAATTCTTTAGGATAACTCCATTTGAAAAATGATAGATCTTCTCCTCCCTCTCATCCTTAATTTTCTTGCATTCACTTAAATCATTTATTTCTGAAAGAATCTGTAACCCTGGACTCCAGAATTCATTTTCCGAAATTATTGTTAATGTGAGAAGTGATGCCAGATTTTCACCTATTACTTTTCTTTCCTTTAAGATAGAATTGAGTTCCTCTATCAGATCTTGCTTAACTCTCGTTTCCTCATCTTCTTTACTTTTTGAAATATAATGATATGCTATTAATGTAAATGCGTCTTCAACATTTTCTCCACTTAATGCACTAGTTTCAATATAAGATATTTTAATATCAGGCTTATCAGATAATTTATTTACTAATTTAACTCCTTCTTCATAATCTATAGTTCTTTGTTCTTTAAGGTCTGTTTTATTTCCAATTACGATAATAGGAATCCCTCTTCCTCCTATAAAATCCTCTAATTCTTTAAACCATTCCGTAACACTGTCAAAGGATTTTCTATTTGTGAGATCAAAAACTACAAATGCTGCTTGCGTGCCCAAATAATATGTTTGTCGAAATCGTTTAAAATACATTTGAGCACCTACATCCCATAAACTGTAGACAATATTATTTCCAAAAAATTCTATTGAATGGGATAAAATGTTGAGCCCTATAGTAGCGCGGTAATCGTGAGAGAATTTATTTTCCACAAATCTTCTAACAAGACTGGTTTTTCCTACTTCATGATTTCCAATAATAACAAATTTGAAACGATATAATCCTCCTTGATCTAACCTCATTTGATAAATTTGATTTCTCAACCTATCAGAATAAGCAGTTTCATCTGTTTCGTATTCAAAGCTAGGAATATTTAACTGTATGTAATCATCATCAGTTGCGTTAAGTATTTGAACAGATTTTTCAGCAAGTAAATATGCATAAGGTGATGCTTTATCTACAGATGCTAAATTATTTAACACCACACTTAAGGTTCTTTGTTCATCCAAAGAAATGAATAACAACCTATAGAATTCCGTATCAAAGCTTGCAGTACCAAATTTTTTGAACATAAATTCATCGCGAATCCTCTCGATGATTGGATTAATAATGGAAGTTAACACTGAAACAATCTCCATATCTACGTCAGATCTTTTTTCACCAGCAATTACTAATCCTTGTTTATCACTTACTATAACTGCTTCAACATCATTATTTATGTCTAAGAATTGGCTGAATAGTTCAGTGAAAAGCTCTTTTCTATTTATTGGCATAAGATTATCTACCCTTTATAAAGTGTATTAGCGTAAAGGTGTATTTACCCTTATAATAAAAATAATTACTTTTATATATTTATCTTAGGGAATTTTCAACTAAGATTATCATTATCCATTTCATTTATTTTCAAGAAAATATTTTAGTAATTATGGAAGAAAACCATAAACAAACCCACACCTTTCCCTTAACTGACAAGTTAACTAGATGTTTCATCCCTAATAGAAATATTGGGGTTATTCTATCGTTTATATCCTTATTTCTTCTGGGATTATTACCAACTATTTCAAATAGTCGCCCTTCAGCATTGAATGCTTTAAATTTTGCTTTTTATCTATCTTTATGGGAATTAATTTGTTCATTACCTTTCTTCTTTTATGAATTGACTAAGCAAAACAAGGGGATATTTCAAAATCCAATAGATACCAGAATTCGAAAAAAAACCTTCATGGTAATGGGTATAACAGGAATTATATTTTCTATATCGACATTTTTTTACATCTTTGCATTTGAGACAGCAGGTACCATTAGTGCTGCAATTGCCCTTCAAACTTACCCCCTATTTTCAATTCTCATAGAATTTATTTTATTTAGAAAGAAAAAGAAAATTGGCGAACTTATCTTCACTTTAATACTAATTGTTGGCATATTTTATTTAGGTACAGAAGGTACATGGTTAATTGATGGTTTTTCTCCTTGGTTTGCTTTAGTGTTAATTGTACCAATTCTATGGAGTATAGCGCATGTAATAGTTAAACACACACTTGACAATTCTCCCATTACTCCAAATCAAGTTACTTTTTTTCGAGTTCTCATATCTTCAGTATTACTATTTTTTATATCCTCTATTATAAATGGAATCCCTCTTGTTTTCGAAGGATTAATGAGTGTTGAATTTCAAATATTTGGATTTTTAATGGGATTTGTATATTACTTAGAACTTGTTAATTGGTTTTATGCTGTAAAGCATGTAGATGTGTCAGTAGCAAGTGCTATTACCACACCTAGTCCTATCATTACTCTGATCTTTGCATTTTTCATACTAAATGAAAATATTGAATTATATCAAATAATTGCTATGCTAATTGTGTTTGCAAGTTTATATGGGTTAATTTGGTCAGGGAGAAAAAAATCCACTAAGATTTGAAGGGATATGAGAATTAGTTTTTTTATTTCAAATATTATAGAACAATTTAATCCGATTAATTTTTTAGTCTCGAAAATAACTAATCTTGGTTATACAAATTCTTAAAAATGGTTAGTATTTTTAATTTATTATATTAAATGACTGGTGTCAAACCTTTCAGAAAGAAGATATTAAATAATGCCCTCTTGCATAATCTGTCATCTAAATATAGACGAAAATACAGACTCCTTTAAAAGTTGTGAAAATTTACACCTTGTTCACAAAACCTGTCTAGCAGAATGGTTATTACATTCGCAAAATTGTCCATTGTGTAGTGAACCATACTCGAAAAGTTTGGTTGAAGAATTCAAAGATTATAAAGAAGAAAAAGAAAGAGAAAAACAGGATGCCTTAGATAAGGAATTACACGAAGAATCAATTAAAAAAGTGCAAGAAGTTGCTAATAAAGTAGTTTTTTTAAAATTCATTGAAGCAATTGAAAAGCTTATGGAAGAGGAAAAATATGATGATGCAATTGATAAACTTTTAGATTCATACAATGAAACTGCACTTGATGATAACAATATGAAAGTTCTTTTTTTATTGGGAAAAGCTAACCTATTAAAAGGGAGATATGATTTAGCTATAAATTTTTTATTCAAATTGGTTAAAATAAGATTTGACTATCCAGACGGATTTCTACTATTAGGTAATGCTTATGAGAAGATTGGTCTTAAAGACAAAGCCCAATGGGCTTATGACCGAGTCAAAGAAGGTAAATAAATTTATTGTTTGTTAACTTAGAACTATTATAATCCTAAGAAATATAATGATGCAACTCTCTGAAGAAAAACAGAATATAATTAACCAAATTAAGGAAGTATATAGTTTAATTTCTAAAGACAAAGATTTTAGTAAATTAGTACCAGAAGTAAGAATGAATATTTCTGGTTCCCTTTCTAATGCAAAAGACAAAAAGAATATTGCAGGAATTGAGGGGCGCATTACAATAATCAATGGTTTCCCAAAAGCTTCAGGTGAAATTAAATTTGGAGTTTCCGATCATACCGCTAGACTAATTCTTACAGCTAAAGAATTTGACAGTTCAATTAATTTTGTTATAAATTTAAAATATATACCCGAATTGATTGAATCAATTAAAAAAAATACACAACTAGATCTACAAGAAATAACTAGAAAAGATCAACCAGAAGAAGTGAAGAAAAAGGAATATTCAACAATGCAATGGTTAATAAATGAGAGTGTTAAAAAAAAGGGGAAAATACCAGATATAATTTGGGATAAAGGGGCAATTGGGAAAGAACCGATGATGAGATTATTTGGTAAAAATTCTAATGATATAATAAAGAAACTTGAACAAATAATTAAATTGATTAAAAAGAGCAAAATTTAGATTTCTCTTACACTAACTATTTCAAGATTAGGTTTTACTTCATTGCCCTGTGAATGATCTGTTGGACCATGCCCTTTACCTATAAGAAGATCATCTGCTCTTTGAATAGCATTAGTCAAATATGCTTTAGCAATATGTACTGCATTTTTGACGTCCTTTCCCTTAGCTAACTCAGCTGCAATACCAGAAGCAAATGTACATCCTGTTCCATGTGTGTTATTTGTTTTAATCCGAGGAGAGCGAAACTCTATAAATTTTTTCCCATCATAAAGAATATCAATTGATTCATTAATATCATGTAAGTGCCCTCCTTTTACAATCACGTTCTTAGCACCCATCTCAAAAATTTTAACCGCGGATTCTTGAACGTCATGTATATTACTAATTTCCATTTCCGTTAAAATTTGGGCTTCGTAAAGATTTGGAGTGATCACTTGTGCTATCGGGATGAGTTTTGAGATAAGAGTAGAATTTGCCTTAGAATTTAATAAAGAATCGCCGCTTTTTGCCACCATTACAGGATCAATTATAAGGAGTTCAATATTATAAAAAGATGCTCGATCTGCCACTACATGTATTATCTCTGCATTGGAAAGCATTCCTGTTTTCCAAGCGTCAGCTCCTATATCATTCATTACTGAATCGATTTGTTTACCGACAAATTCAGGATCAATTTCAAAAATTCCTTGAACTCCTATCGTATTTTGAGCTGTAAGTGCGGTAATTGCACTCATTCCAAAAACTCCAAGTGCAGAAAAAGTTTTTAAATCTGCTTGAATCCCTGCACCCCCACCTGAATCTGATCCTGCTATGGTTAAAACTTTTTTCATGATATACTAAATATCTAACTTGATTTCTTTTTACCTTTTAATGTTTCTATTATGGAAAATAAAATACTCTCAATTAATTATAACAATTTCTTTTTTTTAATGTTTACAATTACTTGATGTAATATCTTAATGAATAGGAATAAGGAATCTCTACTTTTATTAGACACTAAAACCAACTAGAATGCATCATGGTAGATTCTCAAATTATAAAAGAAAGGATTAAAGAGTTAGGAGCAGATATTTGTGGATTTGCACCAGTTAGTAGGTTTAATGTTGCTCCTAAGGGTTTTCACCCTCTAGATATATATAAAGAATGCAAAACAGTAATTGCTTTTGCTATTAAAGTTCCTCAGACAGCACTTTCTGGCAATAATTTAGTACCTTATTCTCATTTTGGTTCAATAATTATTAACGAAGTAGACACACTAACCTTGAAAATTGTGAAAATGTTTGAAGAGATAGGCATAGGTTGTGTTCCTATTCCTTCTGATGATCCCTATGAACATTGGGAGCCTGAAAGGTTATATGGGAGAGCTATTTTATCTTTACGACATGCAGGGTATCTTGCAGGGTTGGGAGTATTAGGAAAAAACACATTATTGATAAATGAGTTATATGGAAATATGATCCAACTTGGAGCAGTCCTAGTAAATGTTGATTTAGATGAGGACCCTATAGCAGATTATGAGGGATGTTTAACTGATTGTAAAATTTGTCTTGATTCCTGTCCTCAAGAAGCATTGGATGGAGTAACAGTTAACCAAAAACTATGTAGGCAACATTCAATATATAAAACTGAAAAAGGTTATACACTTAAGAGATGTAATTTATGTCGTAAAAAATGTCCAAATGCTTTAAGAATAAAATAATTCGATATTAAACTTTATTTTTTAGACTTTTTTTTGCTTTCTAATGTATCCTTTAAAAGTTTAATGGCGCAAAATTCTCCACACATACTGCATACTTCATTATCAATAGCATTTCCATTTCTATAATGAACCTCTCTTGCTAAATCAGGATCTATAGAATGGTTGATCATTCCTTCCCAATCTAAATTTTTTCGAGCAATATCCATTTTATAATCCCAATCTGAAGCTCTCTTACCATATCTAGCGATATTTACAGCATGAGCAGCAATTTTGGAAGCGATTACACCTCTTTTAACCTCTTCTTTTGTAGGAAGCCCTAAATGCTCTGAAGGTGTAACATAACATAAATAATCAGCTCCAGCCAATCCTGCAATTGTTCCCCCAATAGCACTTACAAGATCATCATAACCAGGAGCTATATCTGTTACTAAAGGTCCTAAGACATAGAAAGGCGCATCATCGCATAAAGATTTTTGTAATTTAATGTTTCTCTCAATTTCGTTAGCAGGAATATGACCAGGGCCTTCAACCATAACCTGAACATTTGCTTTCCATGCTCGCTTTACCAATTTAGAAATTTCTAATAATTCTTGTACCTGAGCATAATCTGTGGAATCAAAAATACAACCAGGTCTCATTCCATCTCCTAAAGATAAAGTAAAATCATATTCTTGAGCTATTTCAAGTAGATAATCATACCTACGATTATATGGATTTTCCATCTCATTTTCTAATATCCATGAAGCTAAAAATGTACCTCCTCTCGAGACGACTCCCATGGTTCTTGGATGCTCAACTAGATAATCTACAATTTCTTTTGTTACTCCAACATGGATAGTAAAAAAATCAACTCCTTCTTTTGCCTGCTCTTCTACAATTTTAAACATATCATCTTCATCCATATGGACAATTGCCCCTTTAGTCTCGATTGCCCTTAAAGCTGATTGATAAATCGGAACTGTGCCGATAGGTACTTTAAGTTCAGCAAGGATGTGTTTTCTGATAGTTTGTACATCTAACTCTGTGATACCAGTACTTAAATCCATAACAGTGTCTGCCCCGTATTTTACTGCGATTTTAGCTTTTTCAAGCTCTTCTTCCATGTTACAAACTGTTTTAGAAGAACCAATATTCGCATTAATCTTTACTAGAAGTCCCTTTCCAATACCAATAGGAGGATCTAAGTTCCTCCGAATGGATTTAGGTATAATAATTCTTCCTTCTTTAATACCTCGCCTTATAAAATCAACATCTACTTGTTCATTTTGAGCGACAATCTCCATATCTCTGGTAATATTACCATTCTTAGCTGTTTTCA
>JAEOTW010000095.1 GCA_016839655.1 Promethearchaeota archaeon
ATAATATCTAGAGAGGCTACCCCTGGATAACCTGCTCCTGAAACCGCTTGCAAAGTAGTTATTATTAATTTTTCTACCTTAAATCCTGCTTCTTCTAAAGCATAAATTGGAGTAAGATAGCTTTGAAGTGAGCAATTAGGCTTTACAACTATAAAACCATTGTTAAAACCTCTATTTTTTTGCTGAATTGGTATAATATTTGCATGTTCATGGTTAATTTCACCAATAATCATTGGTACATCAGGAGTCCAACGATGAACTGAATTATTACTAATAACTGGAAATCCCATTTTGGCGTATTTAAGTTCTAAATCTTTAATTTGCTCTTTTCTAGGCATATTAATAGCAGAAAAAATAAAGTTTAGATCTTTATGAATTTTCTCAAAATCTTGAACATCTCTTACAACTAGATTTTTAACACTATCTGGAATTGAAATGGACATCTGCCACTTCGTTTTTACGGCTTCATCATAAGGTTTTCCAGCGGATCTAGGGGATGCCGCAACATCTATGATATTAAACCATGGATGATTATGTAATAATTTAATATAATTTTGTCCAACCATTCCTGTAGCACCCAAGATGCTTACATTATACTTTTTCATAATAAAACCCAAACTAATATTAAATTTAGATTTTGTTAAATTTTTATTTTTTAATATCTTAAAAAAAATAGAAATCATGAACTTATTGGATAACCAATACTATTAATAACTAAAATAATATGTGATATTTACTATGCCTGGACCTTTTGATGAGCTTGAAAAAGAAGCAGAATCCTTAGAAAATCGATCAAAAGATGAGTTTAATAGGAAAAATTTCGTGACAGCAATTTCTTTATTGGAAGAAGCGAAAGAAATTTATTCAAAATTAGGATATCATGGTAAAATTGGAATGATCGATAAACGCATATTCCAATTGAGAAACCTAGTTAAATTTGAGAAACAGGATACATTTGTAAAGACTAAATCTGAAGTAGATTTCCAGAAGAGAGCTGAAAAGGTTATACAAGAAAAGAAAAGATTTGATGATTTGAAAATGGTAGAACAAAAAGCACTCTCTCCAGAGATGAAGCAGAAACTTGAAAAGATTGATTTACTTCTAGATAAAACAAAAAAAGAAGAAAAATTAGGAAAATATTCTAGAGTTTTAGGAAGATATGAATATCTTTTAGAATTATATAAATCAACACCTAAAGAGATTGTAAATTTTTCTAAAGAAATTTATGAAATTGAGAAGAAAATAGCATCAATTCGAGAAAAAATATAATTTATTCTTTTCTCTTAATTCCAAAAAAAATGAGTTTTAATGAAAAATCCTTTTAATGAATTCTATCACGTTCCAAATTCAAAAGAGTTCTTAGATATTGCCTTCAAAAGAGGGATGAAGAGTTCTGCTCAAGTCTCTCAGAATGCACCAATATTAATTAAGGCAAAAAAGAAAGAATCTAAGAGAATAAAAGTAGCCGTTGAAGAACTTACAGATAGAGTTCAAAAAGTTATAAGAATGGTTCCAATTATTGATGATCTCCCCGATTTTTATAGGGAGTTAGCTTCGATTTTGGTTGATATTGATGAATTAAAACTGACACTTGGAAAAATAAACGGTATTTTACCAGTTCTTAGAAGTATTGGGCGAGAATATATTAAAAAATTAACTAGAATTGAAGCTCCAAAAGAGGGTGATCAATTACGAAGAGCCGCTTTTGGAAGAATATCTTCAGTTATTAATAAACAAAATAGAAATCTTGAATATTTGAATGAAATTAGAGGACGCTTGAGAGAAATCCCTTCAATTGATTATACAATGCCGTGTGTAGTTGTTGCGGGATATCCAAATGTAGGAAAAAGTAGTATAGTGAAAAATATTTCAACAAATAAGAAAATTGAAGTAAAGGAGTATCCATTTACAACAAAAAAATTAAATATGGGGCATTTAGAAATCGAGAGAAGATTTGATAAAATCAAAATTCAATGTTTGGATACTCCCGGGATATTAGATCGCCCTATGGTTAAAAGAAATCATATTGAATTACAGGCAATTTTAGCTTTAAGGTTGATATCTGATTTAATACTATTTGTCTTCGACCCTACTCCTGCTTGTGGATATAATCTTGAATCTCAAATAGATTTATTTGATGAAATTAAACTTAATTTTTCAAAAGAACGACAAATAGAAATTCTAGTCATATTTAATAAAATGGATTTAGCTAAAGATTCAGAAATTCAATATTTAAGAGAAAAACTAAACCTAGATCAAAACGATATCTACTTAACTGATGCTCTCACTGGAGAGAATCTTGATAAAATAAGTAATTTATTAAAAGAAAGATTTAGGGGTAATTAATGACAATCATTTTGGGCCTAGATATTGGAGGTGCAAACACTAAAGCTGCTCTATTGCACTTAAGAGATAAAAAAATTGATTCATTTTATTCATATATAGAATATTTTCCATTCTGGGAGAAGTCTATTAAAGAAATTCCAGAAATGTTAAGAAGAATAATTAAAAAGTTGTCTGATAAAAAAGACTTTAACTTAGAAATGATTGATACTATTGCCATTACTATTACAGCAGAGCTTTCTGACGCATTCCAAACTAAAAGAGAAGGAATTTCCTTAATTTTAGATTCTCTTATAAAGGTTTTTAATAGAGAGAAATTGAGGTTCATTACTAATACTTGTCACTTCATTAATTATGATAAGGCTATATCTAATTACAAATTGATAGCAGGAGCTAATTGGGCCTCAACAGCCTTGTTTTTAGGGAAATATACACCTAAATGTATTTTAATTGACGCAGGTTCAACAACCATTGACATTATACCTATTTTAAACTCAGTGGCAGTACCGCAAGGGAAGGATGATATTTCTCGATTAGTTAATCACGAATTAATTTACATAGGAGGTTTAAGAGCTACAATCCCTTCTATTACTCATCATGTTCCATATAAAGGAAAGAATGTACGTGTTTCGTTTGAAAAATTTGCTTTAATTTCTGATATTCATAGAATCTTGAATAATATCTCAGAAGCAGAATATCTTAATGATACTGCTGATAACCGTTCTAAATCCATAGAAAACTGTTATGCTCGACTTTCAAGAATAATTTGCACTGATATTGAAACAATTTCAAAAGAACAATTAGACTTAATCGCTAATTTCATTTATCAAAAACAGTTAGATATTATTTCAAGAGAAATCAGAGCTTTTATGGATATTCTGACCACAAGATTCAAGCAATTTACTAATAATCCTCAATTTGTTGTAACTGGTTTATCTGCAAATTTCCTAATAACAAAACCATTAAGAGATTTAGGATATACAAATATTATTAAATTTGAAGAATTAACTAATATACCAGACAATGTTAGCTCATCCGCTTTTGCAGTTGCGGGAGCATTATATAATGAAATTAAAATATAAACATATAAGAAAATGACTGAAAAGGTAGTTGTATTTAAGATTGGAGGGAAAATCTTAGATGATTTTGAGAATTTAAAATCCACAATTTCTCAATTGAATCAGTTATATGATGATAATGTATTTGATAAAATAATCATCATTCCCGGAGGAGGCTCGTTTGCAAACTTTATTCGTAAAATATATAGTGAATTGAAATTTACTGAAGAAATTGCTCATTGGATGGGCATTATTTCAATGAATTATAATGGATTAGAGTTAAGTAAAAAATACCCAAACTTGCAAATTATTGAAAATCTTAACCAGTTAAAAGAAAATAGAAAAATATTCTGTATACTCTTGCCATATGAATTCATAAAAGAGAATGACGAGTTACCACACAGTTGGGATGTGACTTCTGATTCAATATCATTATTCATCGCTAAAGAACTTGAATTGAATGAATGCTTCTTAATTAAAGATGTTGATGGAATTTTAGATAATAAAAATCAAGTTATAAAAAAGATTACTACTTCAAAACTAAAGGATTTAATGAAATTAAAGAAAATATCTGAACCAGTGTCCAAAAATGAATTACTAAAGAAAAAAACAACTCCAATAGATCCTTATACAACAACTCTAATTGATAATTATAAGATATCTTGTATTATTTTAAATGGAACTAAAAATCATACTAGAATCTTAAGTTACTTCAAATCAGCTAAACCGGAAGATCGGATTTACTCAAAAATTAGATAGAAAACTAATCAAGAAGATTAGCTAATCTTTTATAATATTTTTATGAAATTTATGAGTAAAATTAAAGTTTTAATTAAATTGAACTTAAATTATAATTAATATAATAATTAAATTCAATAAAATCAAGAGTGAAATCAACATGGATATTGAAGAAATGAAAAAAAATGCTCAATTTCTAATTGAAAATTTAAAAGGAAAGGAGATTCCCGGTTCTGTGACATTAAATATGAGGTATAGAAATATGGTTAATTTTGCTAAAGTATATGGAATAACCGATCCAAAATATGTAGGATCCGAAGAGGAAGGTGTAGTTGCTTGTCACGCGTTTGCTAATTTTTATACAATTAAAGCTATATACAAATTACTTATAGGGCTTAAATTTAATCAAGATGGTAAAGAACGAGGAATTGCGACTGATCTAGGCAAATTATTACACGCAGGGAATCGATATAATTGGGAAGACTGTGTTGATGTGAAACCTGGGGATAAATTAATAATAACGGGAAAATGTGTTGATGCTAAATTAGTAGAAAAAAATATGATGTTTTTTACTGATTTTATAGTCAATGTAAAAAATCAAAATAATGAACCAGTTTGTAATATTACTATTTCTGCTGGATTTCGTAAAGGAGGGTATTAATATGGTTAAAATTTCAGATTTAGAAGTTGGACAAGTATTAAGAAATGAATTCGAAGGAATTACAAGAGATCTGCTAAAACAATACGCAAAGGCATCAGGAGATACGAATCCTATTCATACTAATGATATTGTAGCAGAAAGAGCAGGACTCAAAGGGGTTATTGGTCATGGATTACTTAGTTTCGGCTTTATTTCAAAATTATTCGAAGATTTTCTTGAATATGAAAAATCTGGGAAACTTATTGAAATTGGGGTGCAAATGCGTGGAATGGTGAGGGTTTCGGACCTTTTAATCACCGAAGCAACAATTAAAAAGATTGATGGTAAGAGAGTACTATTTGATGTAGTACAAACAACCATAACAAATGTTGATATAAAAGATAAAGACGGAAATTTAGTAAAAAATTTTGAAGCTGGTGAAAGAGGTTATATCTCTGAAAAGGATATTGAACGAGGTTTAGTAAAGACAAAAGAAGTGCCTGAAGGAACTTTAACATACCGAGAAAGAGTAGCAACTCCAGGAGAAGCGATTATTGAACTTTTCGAATAGAAATATAATAGAAATTTTTTAATATTTTATTCTTTTTTTGATAAATCTTTTATTTTAATTTCAAATTCTTCTATAGCTTCAGAAAAATTAATAACTTTAGCAGCTTCAATCATTAGGTTATAGAAATTAATAGATGTATCCAAGTCTATCTCTTCAACAATTTCATTTCCGCGTCTATGAATAAGAACTATTAGAGGTTTTTTACGATCCACCTTTTCAGCAGCAACAAATGTTTTTTTAAAATACTCTAAAGCATTTTCTGATTCTTTTTTCATGAAATATATAAAACCTATAGCAAAATAAGCAAATTGTAATGAAAAAATAAAACCGATTTCTTCTCTTAGTTCTGCTGATTTTTTAAAATATTTGAGCCCTTTATCTAGGTCATCACTATTATATGCATAGTGACCTGCAAGATGTCGATAAAGATATGATTGTTCAAGTTTAAAATCTTCTTCCAATGCAATTTTTAAACCTTTTTCAAAATAATCAAATGATGTTTGATGGTCTTTATCATCAGGATCTTTTTTGTTTTCATAATAAATTCCTAAATGAAAATAAGACCAAGTAATTCCTAATTTATCCCGTATCTGAGTTCGTATTGATAGAGCATCTTTGTAATATTTCAATGCTTCCTCAAAATCTCCCTCTAGAATTCTTGCACGATAAATGCAGTTCCCATAAAGATCAAGAGCATCTGCCTGAATACTCTTAGCATTTAAAGATACTGCTAATTTCTGAGCATCCTGAAGCATCTTCATTTCTTTATGATAATCAAAATCTTTGAGAAACTTATGATCCATTCTAATTTTAGCAAATTGTATTAAAATTCGAGCCTTATCTTCTTTTCTTAAGTCATCAAAATCTAATATTGGTTTGATAGAATCGAAAAATAACATTGCTTCATCAAATCTTCCTTCAAAACGATAAACTTCAGAGATTTTATATACGTAATTAAGAAATTCAGTAAACAAATTTTCAAGCATATTTTTCACTTCTAAAAACTATACTTAGAATTAATATTATCAATGAAATTCTGTTATTTGCTAGATTTAATCAAAAAATTTATTTATAGATTTATTCAATGAACTACGGTAAGAGTATATAGTTTTATTGAAGTATCTAATATAAATATAAATATTTATACTACTTTGATAGAAGAGATATTTGAAGTAATTTTTAAAAAAAAAAATCTTTTTACCTACCGCATTGACAACTCAAGAACCCTTAGACTCTGAAGAACCTTTAGACACTGAAAGAATAGAAAGTCTAATTGTGAATGGATATAACGAAAAAGCCGCTGAAGAGCTATTTGGAATCATAGAAAACTATGAAAACCGTTCTGATAAGGAATTAATTTATCGAATTCTTAGTCTTTTGAATTTAATCTGTGACAAATCTCCCTCGATTTCAATGAGAACAATTAAAAGTATAAACCAATTTATTAATGATATTGATTCTTGGATTAGGTTAGTTTCATTAGAAATTTCATATCAAATAAGTTTATTTAGACCTAATCTCTTGATTGAACTACTTGATAAAATCAGAAAACGCCTATATGATCAAGATCCTTCTGTAAGAAGATTAACTGTAAAAATCATTGGAAATCTAATTCTATCTTTATACATAGAAATGCATGAATTACAAGAAATCATTGAAGAATACACAGAAAAACTAATGGATAATGATTGGAAAGTAAAATTAAACGTGATAAAAACAATTCAAAAAATTTTAAATCAAGATTATACAAAAATTCGAAATTTAGAACCTCTATTATCAATGGTAATAATAAATCTACGAGATGAAGACGATGATGTTGCTAGAGCCGCTGCTGAACTTTTAAAGATTCATGGAACTTATTTTTTAACAAAGGAGAAATTATTTTATATTTTATTAAACCTTCTCTATAATGAGGAGAATAGAGTAAAGGAACTAATAATATGGCTTTTTGGAGAAATTGGTAAAGAAAAATCATCAGAAATAATATCAATTATTCCTAAATTGATTAGTATTTTGAAGGAAAAAGATTATAGAATTCAATCCAAGATTATTGAAGCACTTGTCAATATTGCTGAAAATAATTTTGATCAAATTTGGGCAAACTTATTACAATCACTTTTAGATGCTAGCGATAATAATTATCGGAATTCTTTAATAAATGCAATTTTCCATTTATGCCGAAAAAATATTAATGAAATATTTCCGTATTTGTTTGAAGAATTAGAAAATCCATCTGAAAATATTAGAGAAGGAATTGTATTAGTATTTAAGCGTTTATTTGAAGAATATCAGATTGAAATTGAAAATGAGATTACCAAAATTATATACCAGTTAGAATCACGATTTTGGCGAGAGAGAAAAAAAACAATTATATTAATGCAAAATTTATGTTATATTTTAGAAAGTAAAAAGATTGCAGTATGGATAACAATTGAATTGAATAATGCATTAAACGTCGAGAAAGATCCAGAAGTTAAAGATGAAATTATTTACACACTAAAAAATATTAAATCAGAATTCCCAGATATTGACGATAAAATTGAAAGAATTAATAATGAGTTGTCCAAATTTGAGAAACAAATTATTGAATTTCAAAAAATCCCAGCTCAATTTAGAGAGAAATTAAATTCCTATATTAAAACCTTCAAGTTTAATGATACAGAAATTCAGTTAAACCGCAAATATAGTAAAATCCTCAAAAAAATTAAGAAATTCGATAATTTAATTAAACAATTTGATTATAAAAGGTTAGCTGTCGAATTAATTGAAGATTGGGAAGAAACTAGGGTTCAAATTATAGAAGAATTAAGTATTATTAAGGGATTCATTTCAGATATTTGTGAAGAGAAAAAATCCGAATTTGAGAATAATCTAAGAGAAAAAATTCAAGTTTTTATTAATCGAATTGATGTATTGAAAGCAGAATTTGAATATGTAAAAGAAAAAAGACTTGAAATAGATATCGATGAAGAATTCTACAATAATCAGAGTATCTATAGTCAAGACGATAAACTTGGTTTTATAACACAAATTAGAAATAAGCTCTTCAAACTTGATGGAGATATCCGAGAACTACTCATTGATAATGTTGAATTCAATGAAATTCTCAAGAGTCTTCTGCAAAAATGGGTTGCAACAAAAATTGATATCCAAGAATATCTAAATGACCTTGATCGTAAAATAAAATTAATGAAAGATAAGCTTATCAATTTCTTAACTCAACCAGGAACCATAACAGAAAGAGAAAAAGGCACTGAGCTTAATGGAATAAACAATGAATTAAATTTTCAACTATTACAAGCCCATATACAATCAATAATTACAGAAAGAATTGACGGAATGAAAACATTCAGTGAGGATTTCGACAAGTTAAACAGCAAACTTGAAACATTGGTTAAGAAAAATGAATTCACAGACGTAAAACGATTAATAGAGATGAATTCAACACAAATTCAGGATTATATCGAAGATACTGAAAAGCAGATTGAAGCTATTATAGGAAGAGAAAATATTTTTGATGATAATAATGTTTTTAATTTGTATGTGAGACCTTATCTAAACAAAATTAATGCTTCAAAAGAATTATTGATAAATAAATCAAAAAATTTTGTAAGAAAATCTAATAACAAGCTGTATCTAAATCAAATTAAATATTATCTTAAAATGATAAATCCCATCAAACTTGATTTACTCTCAAATTATATTAAGATTGATATTGACAGATTAAAAGAAATAGTGCTTAAATTTATCAGTAAAAATAAATTGGATGCAAAAATAATAAATGAAAAGCTCTATTTCCAAAAAATTGAATCTGAAATACCTGATTCAAGAGATCTCCTTTTCTTTAAAAATATCAAAACTATTGGCAATGAAATTTATTTAAACTTCAAATTGACTAACCCTTCGAATTTTGATTTTAAGGATTTGCAAATATCTTTAAAAACTCCTTCTTATCTTAATTTTCAGAGAAAAGAAAGCTTTCCCAAATACCTCCAAATTAACGAATTAAAACCTGGAAAGATTTTTAAGTTTAATTACGTACTTAAAGTGGATAAACAAAAGGAGCTTAAAAAAAATCTATTCGACCCATCAGCTGATGAAATTAAGCTCGATTTAAATTACAAAGATCAATTTGATATTCCAAGAAAAACAACAAAACATATAGATTTGTTTATTCGATAAAAATTTATATAGCTTTGAACAAATAAAAAGCACATTTTTCTAATCAAAACGTTTAATGACGAATTACTTTAAAAAACCAATCCATTTATCACAAATTTAAATAAAATATATGGAAAAAATTAATATATCCAACTCTTCTTTTTGTGAATATATAAAATTTTGATAATTAAAAAAAAAAAATCACATAAAAATTGAGGTGTATGATACAAGATCTCGATAGTTATCGATTAACTCTTCAAACAAAATTATTCGGATGAAACTGTAAACTATCAGCAGATAAATTAGAGAAACTTTTGACTAATGTGGGACTTAAAAGTGATATTGAAGATTCTGCTCTTATTCCTGTACCAAACACTAATCTTGTCATGGCTAAAAATCTAGACATATTCACACCGATAATAGATGAACCTGAAATAATGGGTGAAATAGCAGCAGCTAATGTTACCAATGATATTTTTGCACTAAATGTCCCAGAAATATCTGGTATGCTTGTGTTTCTCGGATTAAAGAAAAATATGCCTATGTATGTTGCTGAAGGAATATTAAATGGAATCAAAAACTTCATGGAGAACAAATTAAATTCTAAAATACTTGGTGGGCATACTATATATTCGGAATGGCCATTAATAGGTGGAGAAGCTAGCGGTTTTGTTGAGAAGGACAAGCTAATTAAAAAAGACTATGTGAAAAAGGGTGATAAATTAATACTTACTAAACCACTGGGAAATCAAGCAATTATGGCCGCGTACCGACTTCAGAAAAATAACCCTGATCTTTTAGAGAACTATACTACAACTGAAATCGACAATTCAATTGATTTGGCGGTAGAATTAATGACAATGCCTCTCCAGGATGTCGTAAAAGCCATCCATAGTTATGGAGATATTTCTTTTATCCATTCAATGACAGATGTGAGTGGTTTTGGACTCGCAGGGCACTTAACAGAAATGCTTCAAAATTCACATCTTTCAGCAATAATCGAAAAGATTCCTAGTATCAAACTAACAAGCGATTTAGCTTATGAATTTGGATATAAATATGACGAATGTGAAATGCCTGAGACTGCGGGGGGTCTTCTAATCGCCGTAGACCCTGATAAAGTCGACGAATTCTCTGAAAGACTTAAAAAAATAGGTGTTAAAAATTGGATTATCGGCAAAATCGATAACATAAATAAACCCAAATATGTTCGAGTCTCTAATAACGTCGAACATATTGAAATTAAAAAAATTTAACGATGTCTATGAAATAAGCAAAAACACTCTATAGTGGTAGCTTATTGAGAATACTATTGCGAAACAGCATCGATATATAAAATTATATAAATTCTTTTGCTCTAGATTAATAGAGCTTTTATAACTTTTTTTGGGATTAGTCTATTTTTTTTTAATCATCATTTTAAGATGAAAAAGTTAATC
>JAEOTW010000096.1 GCA_016839655.1 Promethearchaeota archaeon
ATGTTAATAAAATTAATAACAATATCTATGAAATTCCTCCAAAAACCTTAATGACACGGATTAAAGGAAATATCGAGAAATTTCAGATGAGAGTTCCTGTAAAAATTTATGCTAATGATTATATTTTGGAGAAAATTCGGCAAGATCGAACATTGGATCAGATTTGTAACGTTGCCTGTTTACCTGGAATACAAAAACATGCGATTGCGCTTTCAGATGCTCATCAAGGATATGGTTTTTGTATCGGGGGTGTTGCTGGGACAGACGCAGAGACAGGTATGGTTTCACCTGGTGGAGTAGGATATGATATTAATTGTGGTGTAAGATTATTAAGATCCAATTTATTTCTTAAAGATATTAAGAGTGTACTTCCTAATTTATTGAATAGAATTTTTGAGAATATTCCCTCAGGTTTAGGATCAAAGGGAAAACTCAATATAAGTTATTCAGAGTTAGATGAGGTTTTAAATAATGGTGTAAAATGGGCAGTAGATAACAGTTATGCTATTGAAGATGATCTTAAACATTTAGAGGAAGGTGGATGTTTAAAGGATGCTAATGCTAAACTAGTTTCACAAAAAGCAAAACAACGTGCAATAAAACAACTTGGTTCATTGGGAAGTGGAAATCATTTCTTAGAAATACAAAAAGTGGATAAGATCTATAATAAGAGTATTGCTAAAACGTTAGGAATACATGATAAGGATCAAATTACTGTTATGGTTCATACAGGGAGCAGAGCACTTGGACATCAAGTATGTACAGATTCCTTACGAAATATCGAGCAAGCAATGAAAAATTATAACATAAAAGTACCCGATAGAGAATTAGCCTGTGTACCAGCAAACACCTCTGAAGCACAGAATTATCTAAAACAAATGGCATGTGCAGCTAACTTTGGATTTACTAACCGTCAATTAATTACGCATTGGTTAAGAGAGTCATTTCAACAAACTTTTAAGAGGGATATTGACGCTTTAGACTTACATCTAGTTTATGGGGTTTGCCATAATATTTTAAAAATAGAAGAACATGAAATTGATGGTAAAAAAATGAAATTAAACGTTCATAGAAAAGGTGCTACAAGAGCTTTTCCGCCAAATCATCCTGATCTACCACAAAAATATAAATCTATTGGACAACCAGTGTTAATCCCAGGAACTATGGGTTCTGCTTCTTATCTTTGTGTTGGTAAAGAGAATGCAATGGATTTATCATTTGGTTCCACAGCACATGGTTCTGGAAGGGTCATGTCTAGAGCTAAAGCTACTAAAAAATATTGGGGAGAACGTGTTAAAGACAGTCTAAGTAAACAAGGTATCCTAGTACGAGCTGCATCGATGAAAGTCATTGCTGAAGAGGCGCCTGGTGCATATAAAGATATAGATCAAGTTGTTCAGGTGAGCCATGATCTTGAAATTGTTGAAAAAATAGTAAGATTGGTTCCTGTAGGTGTAGTAAAAGGATAACTTCTTTTGATTATTATTTTTAAGTTAAATATCAAATACAATGTTTATCTTAACTTCATTCTTTTTTTGTTCGATATTCATAAAAGAGTAAGTTATAGCTTTAACTTCTATACCAGGTTCATGTTTGAGCTTATTAAACTTTTCTCCTTTAGCAACAGCCTTTAGATAATATGTATTTTTTTCTTTAGTTATTGGTTGAATTTCAATTTTATTGAATATTAATTCTTCTACATCAAAAATATAAAGAAATTCAGATAAAAAATCAAATAATAATGCTTCCTTATCTTCAGCTTCAATTGTTATAATTCTTTCAGTTTTAGGTGATATTGATCTTAAACTAGGAGTAATAGTTTCCATTAAGCTATAAACGGTTTGTTCAAAAGCCTCTTCTAAAGATGCACCACTAGCTTCGACTGAAACATCAGCGGTGTGATCCAAAAACTTATAACCTCCTTTCTTCATCTTCATTTGGCTAATTAAGTAAAATTCTATCTACTTGAAATTCTTGATATTAATAAGATATTTCTAATTATATAAATTTCTTAGTAGTTTAAATTGATAACAAAAAATAATAAAGTATGTTTTACACAATTGCGGATGACTTAATTTTTTATCAATTAGTTACATTTAAAAAAAAATATTCAAATTTTGAACTTAAACTGCGTGAGTATTTTTTTGAAAAAACACAGGGAATCTATCCTGTATTTGTTGTTGTTATAAGGCAATTTATCTTTTTTTTCGTTAAAAAGCAACATTATTTTAGCTCTAAAGTGTATTTAGATTCAATGAGAAGGGAAATAGGTAATAGAAAGATAATAATTATAAGAATTGAGAAAATTCTAATCAATATGTTATTTAGTTTTTTTCCAGATTTGAATATTGAAAATGTTAAGATAGAATTTGATAATAAATCTAGCAACAGAGAAATTTCCATCTATTTTTTATTTTTTGAAGAAAGAGGGATTGCCATAGGGCGTAATGGAGATTATATAAGAGCTGTAAATGAAATATTTGAAAAATTCATTGCTTTTGAAAATCAAAATGCACCATTGAAAGTTAAGTGTAAATTCAAGGATTCATAGGCTTATATTATTACTCCTTACCAGGGCACGTCTTTTAAACCGGTAGCATATGCTACTGTATTTGCTATAATACTTACAGCGGGAGTTAAAATAATAAGAAAAATGATAATAAAAATATCTGGTAAGAAAAAGAGGTTTGGAGCTATAAATCCTGGGAGAGAGATGAATAATAATGCTACTAATGCAAAATCCAACTGATCTACAATCCAAAATGGTGCTCCGCTTTTAATATTGAATCTTCTTTTTAAAAATGATCCAAATAAATCACCTATTACCGCACCATAACAAGCCAAAACAATTCTTATAATTAAAACAAAGAAATTGATTGGAAACTCTCCCCCAATAAAATAATATTTAAAGATATTAATATCAATATAAAGTGCATACTGTCCTTGCAAAGTGGCGTCAATGATAACTCCATTTATTGGTTCCCATAATCCATTAAAAAGAAGAAAGATACAAAATGATATGGGTATTCCAATATATAATGGCCCTTTTAATCCATTCCAAGTTTTGTGATCTCCCAATATTCTTCTACCATCTCGAAAATTTCTACCACCATCTATCGGCTTACCCCCCCCTGTTATCACCATAGAAGCATTTGAAATGTAGGCGGGAACGATGATTAAAAGGCTAAATATTAATAAAGCAACCCAATCAGCCCAATTGAATATCAAAATTATAAATAGGAAACTTCCTAAAATCAAGCATGCAAATATTATTGCTAGGATAACTGCAATTTTTTTATTGTTTTTTTCGGTATCGGATAGATTAGATTCAGCTTGCAAAAGTCAAAATTCCTTAATAAAAGTGTTTTTACATTATTAAAATAAATAGTTAATTAAATTAAACTTTTTTTAATAGAAATAGTTTTTAATAAGATCTTAATAAATATTGCTTCGTAAATAATATTCTTTTAAAGTACCGACAATAATATTATAAATTATTAAAAAGATTCATCAAAATTAGCTATTAAAGCTTTAACATTTTTCTAATAAATTAAAGATTAATAATTAATTTTAAATATGCAATAGAAATTTTCAATATGCAAATATTCTATTTAAAATTTCGAGTGCAAAAAGTTCTTAACATAAAAAAGGAGTAGCGGAGTTATAATTGTTGAAAAATAATAATCATGATCGTCAATTTAATATTGATAAATTTTATAAGAATTATCTTAAAGGATCTAAAATCTTTAATAATAGAGATGCTTTAGATGCATCCTACATCCCCGATGAATTACCACATCGTGATTCTCAAATAAGAGATATTGCTGAGAAAACTGCATGTGCTTTATTAGGTGATACACCTCCAAATTTTCTATGCTATGGGATGACAGGTACAGGAAAAACGGCAACAATAAGATATGTGAGCCAAAAGTTAGCCCAACAGAATTCAGAAATTAAGCCTTGGTGGATTTATATTAACTGTAATATTATATCTACTCCATATCGTATTTTAGCCCACATTTATAACACAATTTCCAGACGAGAGAAAATTCCTCCCACAGGGTTGCCAAAAGATATTATATTCAAAAAACTTTTAGGCTTACTAGATTCAAAGATTGGACATTCAATATGTTTTTTGGTTTTAGATGAAATAGATATTTTAGTTGATAAAAAGGGCGGAAATGAAATTTTATACGATTTAACAAGATTAAATGAGAATTTGGATAATTCTAAAACAAGTATGATTGGTATATCAAACAAATTGAAATTCCGAGAAAATTTAGATCCTAGAATAATATCTAGTTTAGGTGAGGAACATATCGTTTTTCCTTCTTATGATGCAAATGAATTAAAGGATATTTTGATTGATAGAGCAAAAATTGCTTTTCAAGAGAATATTTTAAAAGAGGATGTTATTCCTTTATGTGCTGCTTTAGCAGCAAAGGAACATGGTGATGCCCGAAAAGCACTCCAATTATTAAGGAAAGCAGGGGAATTAGCGGAGAGAGATCAAAATAAAATCGTTTCGACCAAACATGTAAAAACGGCTCAAGAAGATTTAGAAAATGATCACATTATGGAATATATTAAGGTTATGCCACTACAAGCACAACTTATATTAACTTCCATATATTTGATTTCAAAATTTAGTCCGGATCATGTAATTATTTCAGGGGATATTTATGATGTACACTCTGAGATCAGGAAGTTGATACCAGGGATACGACAATTAACTAAAAGAAGAATAAGCGATTACATTAATGAATTATCATTAGCAGGGATAATCTCAGCCGAAATTAAATCAATGGGGCATTATGGAAGAACTAAGATAATTAAACTTGATATCGATTTGGAACTGTTAGAGAAAGTATTATTAGCAATTGATAAAATAAAGGGAATATTGAACCATAAACCTGTTTTTTTACAAACAGATAAAGTGAAGCTGAAAAATAATATATTTAAAAAATTAATTTAAGTAATAAAATCCCACATCTCAATATTTTCAGCAATATCATTGAGGAAGAATACAGCATGTTTTTCATTTCTTTCCTTTAATAGCAGAAATAGCTTTGTTATATGTTTACAAAATTTTTTCGTATCAGCTCTTCTTGATTCAAAGTCGTGACATGTATGACGTAATATTTTAGCGTTAACATCAATTTCTATTATGTATGATTCTTCTTTAGTACCTTTTACTTTTGCCTCAATAATTCCTTTAGAAGGATCAAAATTCAATATCTCAAAAGCGGTATCTGATACAGATACTGACCTATTTATAATTCCTTTATCAACAAATGCATTAATCAAAACACTAAAATTGGTCGATTTTTTTGAAATATCATTTTTTAAGTGTTCAATGTTATTAGCAGTTCTAATCTTTTTGAAAACCATTTTTTCCCTACTTTTTTGCCAATCAAGGAGTTGTTTATTTAAACCTTCTGATAACTTAAGATTCTGGTTTTCATCTTTAATAAGAAATTTTTCGTTAATACATTTATTTATGAAAGTTTTAGCTTTTTCTGGTGGATCAAGATATAAATCAAATGAAATTCTAAAAAGTAAATCATTATATAATATATAAGGAAGATTGATAATTTTCCAAATATATAATAGCATTTCAGAAATATTATTTCGAGGAATTGCAAAATTCATAATAATTAATTTCAGTTTTGTATATTATAAGTAGAATAATTAAATATTATTTTTTAGGTCTAATTGAATTCCTTTAAGACTATCTAGTTCTATGATTGAGAGAATACCCGGAGTTGGATGTATCCCTAGAGAATTCATAAAATCTGTTTGAGACTGAAAACATCCAGAATTTACTAAGGCAATATGATTATAATAATCCATCCCATTAATGTGAATGTGGCCTGTATGAAAAATATCTGGGATTTTATCTATTACGAGCCAGTCTTTATTGGTAGGAGCAATTTGGGTTTTTTTTCCATAGATTGGTGCTAAATGTCTACATTTTAATAGTTCAATCATTGTATCTACAGGTTTATTGTTGTCTAAACCCGGTATCACCATATTTAAATCAAGGATACTATCACCATGATAAATTAATGTGTTAACATTATGTGTTTGTATAAGTGAGGGATTTCCAACGCATAAAATCCCAATATCCATAAGTTCTGCTGAATATTTTTTTGGTACAGCAGGTCTAGGAAGTGCATTTCTCACAGGTTCATGATTCCCAGAGCTATAAAATATTTTAATATAATCTGGTACTCCTGAAAGGATTTCCGCTGCCTTTTTAAATTGATTATGTATGTCTGTGATTAAAAGGTCACTCTTTTGTGTCGGATAAATACCAATACCATCGACTAAATCACCATTTATTACAATGTATTTAATTTTTCCAGCTCGTTCTCGCTGAATTTTATTACCAATTTTTCCATTTAAGAACTTTATAAACCTTCCCCATAATTTTTCCTCAAATTCTTTACTACCAATGTGAGTGTCAGAAATTAACACAATTGATAATGGATCTGGCGAGGTATTAGGTTCAAAATCTTTTGGAACATCAATTTTGGAGATGTAATTACAATATATAATTCCACTTTTTCCTTTTTCTCCTGGTTTATAAGTTCCTTCGATATAAATAATTTGATCATTAATAGTTCTTTCTGCAATTTTTACATTTTCTTGATTTTCTGAATCTTTACGGATAAGTACATTAACGCTATTTGTAAGATCTTCCATAGTTAAGAAGAAATTTCCATTTTTAGTTTTTCGAATTTCATTGACTAATCCTATTGCTGATACTTCTACACTATTTGTCAATCTTAGAATATTATTAATATTATTAGCAGAAAGAACATTAGGTCTTTTTCTTATTAATTTTCGAAGTCTATTGAATTTATCTACTGTTAGATTATAGAAATCTTCATAATCTCCACTTGTATGAAGTTTGCCTGTGGGATCTTTTAGAATACTATAAGAAGATGTTAAATCCTTTGCTATAGGCTTAAAGGCTAGAGATGATCTCGATCCTTCAATGCTACTTTTCTGTACTTTATTTTTTACGAGATTTTTAGAAAAGTTTCCATAAGAATTTGATATAATTGGTTTTTCTTTATTTATAGCCATAGAGCTTTCTAAATTAGAAGCATTTTCAGTAAATCTTCGAGATTTGGGTAGTGGTTTCTCATTAGTTTCTACATTTAACGATGTGGATATATTATTTCCATTATCTTGGTTTAATTCTTTCTCTTGAGCAAGTTTTGACTCCATCTTTTTTATTAACACATTTTTCAATGATTTCTGCGAATCCTCTTTTGAAATATTCAGAAGTATCTCCTCTGTTAGATGGCTATTAAAATTCGGAAGAAAGCTAACGTTCTTAATTACTGATTTAACTTTCTTTAAGGGACTATCCAAATTTAGAAGTATTTCTAAAGTTGAGGGGGTTATGTTTATCCCAGAATTAACTAATTCTTTGATTATATCTTCCTTTTCGTTTAAATTATCGTCCTTCAATGTTATGCTGGTTAAAATGGAATTATTATATTAATTGAGTAATGAAATTAAATCATTTTTTATTAAAGGAAAAACAAATTTCCTTTTATAAACTGAGACTGTAGAAAATTAGCATTCTCCCTAAATTTATTAAAGAAATAGCTGATTAATAAATGAATTTAATTTAATTCAGAAAATTTAGTATATTAATTCTAAGTTTTAATATTTCCATTTTTCTCGACTTTTTAGGTGGATACTTTTATGGCAAATATGAGTAAAGCAATGGAATCATACTTTAATTCAATTCAAAAGCAAGTTGATGAATGCTATTCAATTGCAGAATGTGCACGTGAAAAAGGGCTTGATCCTGAATTAGAAGTAGAATCTCCTCAAGCAAAAGATTTAGCGGGAAGAGTTGAAAAACTTGTAGGTCCTAAAGGCGTTGCAGATGTAATAAGAACATTGAAAAGGAAAGGTTTGACAGAAGATGAACTTGTTTTTAAGGTGGTTGCTGATATTTTAGAAAATAAAATTGGGAATTTTGACTCCTTAGAAGCCCGAGTTGATAGAGCAATAAGAATAGGATTAGCCATAAAAACTATGGGAGTTGTGAGTGCTCCTCTTGAAGGTATTTCTAAGATTTTAATTCGAACAGATACTTTTGGTAGAAAATATTTATCTCTATATTTTGCGGGACCAATTAGAGCCGCTGGAGGAACAACAGCAGCGCTATGCGTATTAATTGCAGATTATGTTAGAAGAAAGTCAAATATTCCTAAATATGAAGCGACTGAAGCAGAAATCGGTAGATATGTAGAAGAAGTAAAATTGTATGATAGAAATGTTCATCTCCAATATCCATCATCCAATAAAGAAATAAGGTATGCCGTGAGTCATTTACCTATAGAAATAAATGGAGATTCGACAGAAGATGAAGAGGTATCTGCATTTAGAGATCTACCTCGGATTGAAACAAATCATATAAGAGGTGGTGCCTGCCTTGTGTTAAATGATGGGATTCTTCTTAAAGCCCCAAAATTATTAAAAATTGCCAAGGCTATGAATTTAGAAGGGTGGAATTGGCTTGCTGAATTGAAAAAAATAGCTCAAACACAAGAAAAGACAGAAAAAGAAAAAATAGAAGATTTGAAAAGAGAAATTAAAATACCTCCAAATTCCAAATATGTGGCGGATATAATTGCTGGACGCCCAGTTTTCAGCCATCCTTCTGTTATTGGAGGGCATAGAATAAGATATGGTAGATCAAGAAATACTGGATTAGCTGCGGGAGGAATTCATCCTGCTTCAATGGTTATTTTAGATGAATTTGTAGCAATTGGAACACAATTAAGAATTGAACGTCCCGGAAAAAGCACAAGTGTATGCCCTGTGGACAGTATTGAGCCTCCTATTGTGAAATTAAGGAATGGTGATGTGATAAAAGTTACAAATTCAGTAAAGGCTAAACAGATTTTTTCAAATATTAAAAAAGTATTATTTTTGGGGGATCTATTATTTGGGTATGGTGAGTTTACTGAAAATAACCATATATTAGTACCATCTGGTTATGTCGAAGAATGGTGGGCATTAGAGTTAGAAAAAGCTATTAAAAATGTAGAAACGGTAGATAAAACAATCAAATCTTTTATTGAAAATCCTTTAGAAAATATACCGACCGAACTAGAGGCAATAAATATTTCAAGAGACTATGAGATTCCCTTACACCCCAGTTATTTAGATTTTTGGGGTAATTTGTCATTAGATGAATTGAAATTACTAAGAAATGCACTTATTAAGAATTTTTCTGAATCAAGACAAAGAATTATCTTAGACTATGAGAAACCAATAAAAAGGATATTAGAAAAAGCGTTTATTCCTCATAAAATAAAGGATAACAAAATATTTCTTAGTTTAAAAAGGAGTCTTATATATAAAAAGATATTTGGTTTAGAAGGAAAGAAAACGGTTGAAATTGATCAAGATGATGATGTATTCACATACTTTTTTAAACTCTCTGCAGTTAAAATTAAAAATAAGGCTCCATACTTTATGGGGTCTCGAATGGGTAGACCAGAAAAGTCAGAAAGAAAAAGTATGAAAGGAATTCATTCTTTATTTCCATTAAGTAGTGTAGTTGGTAATTCACGATTATTTGGAAAAGCTATGGGATTTAGTACGCGAAAAAATAGTATAAATGATCTAAATCCTAAAAAGAAGTCCTCATTTGATTTTGGTAACAAAAACAATGTTGTAGAAACTGGTAAGGTTCAAATTGAAGTATGCCGGAAAAAATGTATGAATTGTGGAAGTTCAAGTATTTTTAATATTTGCCATAAATGTGGTGGTCATACAGAATTACAGAAAATCTGTACACGATGTAAGACTCTTTATCCTACTTTTGAAGAAACATGTCCAAAATGTCAAGAGTCTTTAAAAAGCTCAAGTGAAGCAAAATTTAATATAAAAAAGTATGTAAATTCTGTTTTAAAATCATTAGACATGATATTTCCTCAAAAATTTAAAGGCATTATAGGGTTAACTAATGAATTTAAAGTTCCTGAACCCATTGAAAAAGGACTATTGAGAGCAAAAAATGATGTTCTTGTATATAAAACTGCTGAGATAAGATATGATGCCACAGATATACCATTATCTCATTTTAAACCAAAAGAAATTGATACTCCTATTGAGATGTTAAGAGAGATGGGGTATGAAAAAGATATTTATGAAAAGCCATTAATTGACGAAAATCAAATCTTGGAGTTGAAAGTTCAAGATATAATAATATCTGATGATTGTGCTAATTACTTTATAAAAGTCGCTAATTTCTTAGATGATGAATTAGAATTATTTTATAATGATAGACGTTTTTATGATGTATCCACTAGAAATGATCTTTTAGGGCATTTAGCAGTAGGATTAGCTCCTCACACTAGTGCTGGAATAATAGGTCGAATAATAGGATTTACACCTGCGAGAGCAATATATGCTCATCCTTTTTGGCATGCTGCAAAAAGACGTAATTGTGATGGGGACGAGGATGGTGTCATGCTACTCTTAGATCCATTATTAAACTTTTCAAGACATTATCTTCCCAGTAAAATTGGTGGAAGAATGGACGCTACGTTAGTTATCGGTACAAAAATAGATCCTAATGAAATTGATGTCGAATCTCATAATTTAGACACATTAAATCGATACCCTCTTGAGTTTTATGAAGCAACAGAACAATATAGTTCTCCATCAGAAATTGAATCTTTGATGCAATTAGTTAAAAGTCGTTTAGGAACGCCTGAACAATACGAAAACATTGGTTTTAATATACCTACTTCAGATATTAACGAAGGTCCAAAAACAACAGCTTATAAATTATATGAGTCTATGGATGATAAAATTGAAGCTCAACTTCACTTAGCAGAAATTATCAATGCTGTTGATGCAAAAAAAGTAGCAGAGAAGATTTTAACAACCCATTTCAATCCTGATATTCTAGGTAATTTAAGGAAATTTGCAATTCAAGGCTTTCGATGTGTTAAATGTAACGAAAAATTCAGGCGTCCACCCCTTACCAATAGTGGAAAATGTCCTAAATGTGGCAATCGAATTATTTTAACAGTAAATCGAGGAGGTATTGAAAAATACATACCTCGTGCATTAAAATTATGCACAGATTTTAACTTAGATAATTATACAAAACAAAGAATGGAATTGATTGAGGAGTATGTAGAGAGTTTAACAAATAATCCAAAAATTAGACAGCATAAGTTAGCTGACTTTTTTTAACTCCCTCTACCCTCATATCAATACTTCTTAACGCTTGATGGCATATATTTACGCAGCCATTTAGATTTTCTAAGGAACATTTATCAGGACTATCTTTCAAAGAATGAATGTATTTTGAATCCTTACTTGAATGAAAACAACTCACTTGGAATTTTGTTCTAGTTTTTCTTGCATATTTACGAAATGGTTTATAATCGCTCTTTGGCTTAACGATTTTGTTGTATACTTTTAAAGGTATGTTTAATTGTGTGGCTGTTGCAGCAAGTACATCATTTAAATTCTTGTTCATTTTTCGTCTAAATATAAACCCTGATTTATTTAATAGCCCTATGTAAGACCCTACCATATCAATATTAATATTATATGAATTATCAAGATCATATATTTTTTTAAGGCTTTTAAAATGATGTTTACAAAATGCTATTGAGCCCTTTAAACCCCATTCTTCAGCTCCAGGCCATAAAACGAGGACATCTGTGTTTTCAAGAGGGTTATTTTTGAAAACCTTTGCTAATTCAATTGAAATTGCGACTCCGCTTGCGTTATCAATTGCTCCTGATGAAGGACGTTCTTTGAAGACCAAATACAGGATTGGTATTGAAATTAAAACTCCGCCGATTGATGAAAAAGAAATAAAAACAGTTAAAAGACTAGTTAGAGGAATTACTTGAAAAATATCAAGGAAGAAAATAGCTGCAAAGACTACAAAAACTATACCATAAAAAAATACTATTAACCTATAGATGAAGAAGATTATGACTTGCAATCTATATGGTATATTGGCATTAATCGAATCATAATGAGCAGTTATAATCACTAACGAACGCTTTGGTCGTTTATTTTTCGCTTTAATCAATGTGAAAATACTTTTAGATTCTTCTTTACTAATAAAACTAAGTTCTCTAAACTTTTCAAACGAATATTTTATGATCAAGAAAATAACTACAACTAATATCATTCGAAAAAGTAATAAATTAATTAGTATTAAAATGTAACTTGTCCTCATAAGGATCGTAAGTGGCCCCATCCAATTAAAATGTTCCACTTCGGGATTGAGGTTATTTTTTATTAATTCGCTTTCTATATAATTTAAAGCTTCAGTTTCTCCTGTAGAAGAAGCTGTTCTATTAAATGCTAAAGCATGAATATGTTCCATAGTTTTTGGGTCATCATGTAATTGTATATTTGAAATAGGAATCACTCTTTAATTTTATTAATTAATATTCTAATTCATTATTAAAGAGAATTGATACACATATAAATTCTCATATTATAGAAATTGAACTAATCAAAATATTAAGTTAGGTAACCTATATTAGAAAATTTAATACCTGTTATATACTTGAGGTTGTTTGAAAATAATAGTACATTGAAAAGGGGATTTATATTTTATTATCTACAGTGATTATAAGACTATTAATATTATAAATAATGTGCAGGAGGTGGGATTCGAACCCACGAATTTAGGTCGAGGAAGTAATTCCTTCGAAGACCTATGTCACTAGAACCTCAGTTACGCCATAGACGTATTATTACGTACTATTCTAGCGCCGTAGACCAGGCTTAGCCATAAACGTAGATTTACGTAGTATTTTGGCAACTCCTGCATTATGAAACTAGTTTTGTTCATATAATTTAGAGTTGATGAAAAAGATAATGAATTTAATTTTTAAAATTTTATTCCTTTGAGATTTTTTTAATTAACTCAAAACTATATATTCTAATTCTATTGAATGTTTTCTTTTTCTATAAATTTTTATAACAAACCTATTATATACAATAATATATTTCAGTTATTTGATAATGCATTTGCAAACCAAGTAAAAAGGTTTTAAATTTATGTCAGTCGATCGAAAAAAACTTGAAGCGCTGCTTAAATGGTATAAGCAAGAAGTTGGAGAAAACTTAATTGCGACTCTTATTGTAAATAGAGAGGGTTTAGTAATGTCTGCATTAAAAGGATCTGATGATGCAGAGGTAGAAGAAGATGTTATTGGAGGAGTTAGTGCATTAGTAGAACCTGTCTTGACTAGAATCACTGAAGAGTTTAGTTCTGGTTCTTTTGGAACAGGAACTTTTGATACAGAAGAGCAAAGATTCATCTTTTGTGAAGCTGGCCCTGAAGCAGTTTTTGTGACAGTATTGAAATCCGTAGCTATGGTAGATCCTGTTTTTCCATATGCTTATTTAGCTGCTGAAAAAATTGCCAGAATTTTTGATGGAAGATCAGTAAGCCCGGTAATACCTAAATTAATTGCTGAGAGAGAGTCTCAAAATATCCAGAGAAAAGTAGATACCCTTCAAAAAATTAAAATAAAATCTGGAGAATATGCTTTTAAATTAATCCTTGGTGGTGAAGGTGGAGTCGGAAAGACTAGTATGGTTCACCGCTTTGTGGAAGATTCATTTCAAACAGATTATAAATCTACAATAGGTACATCAATAATGAAAAAAGAATGCGAATTTAAAGGATTAGAATCAAAAGTTCGTTTTGTTATCTGGGATTTAGCAGGACAGGCGCAATTTAAAAGAGTGAGACAAACTTACGTTGCAAATGCTGAAGCTGGTATTTTAGTTTATGATGTTACTCGTAATGAGACTCTTGAAAGTCTAGAAAATTGGTTTAAAGAGATCAAAAGCGTTTCACAAACAATTTCAATGATACTAGTTGGAAATAAGATAGATCTTGAAAAGGATCGAGTTGTGTCCACAGAGCAAGGAGAAGAACTCGCAAGGAAATTAAATCTTTCATATATTGAAACTTCGGCTAAAACAGGTGAAAATATAAATGATGCATTCAAAATGCTTGCCTTGCAAATGATTAAACGTTATGTTTTTACAGAAGAAGTATAAGTAGAGCCTCTGGGGGGAATTGAACCCCCGATCTTCAGATCTTTCATCAATGTTTAAATACGAATCTGACGCTATACCACTAAGCAACAGAGGCAAAGTAATTCTTAATAATGCGAGTTTATTCAAAAAACATAATCGTATAAAAATTTTAAATTTTATCTTATGAAAAATAATCCTCAGTTAGGAAAACTTGGCGAAAAAAAGTTAATAAACATTATAGAAGATTTGGTTTTAAAAAAAACTGGAAAACCACTTTTGAAAGATGATTCTTTCTTTTTTGATTTTAAAAATAAGAATTTGGATGGGATTCTTGTTTTAAATTCTGATATGCTTGTATCTACTACTGATGTGCCAGCGAAAATGAGTCCTTATCAAATAGGGCGAAAATCAATTATTATGAATTTGAGTGATTTAATTGTTAAAGGAGTTAAACCCAGGGGTCTGCTTATATCTTTAGGTTTACCAAAAGAACTTGAAAAACTTGAATTTATCGACTTATTGAATGGGATTATAGATTGTAGTTTGACATATGATCTGAATTATATTGGAGGAGATATCAATGAAACAAAAGAACTTATTATTAATCCTACAGTTTTTGGATTCAAGAACCCATTGGAAATAATCTTTAGAGAGGGAATAAAGGAGGGTGATATTTTAGTAGCAAACAACAAGTTTGGCTTAACAGGTGTAGGGTTTAATATTCTCTTAAAAAAGAAGGGAAATCTCAATAATTTTCCTATGTTTAAAAGATCGATAATGAGTGTTTTAGAGCCGGTTATCTCTGAGAAGGAAGCATTCATATTAGCGGAAAAAAAATTCGCAACTGCTAGCATAGATTCATCAGATGGGCTCTACAAATCTTTAGAAGATCTAATGATCTCAAATCCAAATATTGGATTTGAAATAGAATTCAATAATAATTTATTTGATACTGAAACCGTAAATTATTCAAATGAATATAATGTTTCTTTAGAAGATTTAGTTTTTAATGGGGGAGAAGAATTTATCCATCTGTTTACAATTAATCCAGAAGACCTTAAAGAGGCCCAAAAGGAAATTCAATCTATTGGTGGGCATATCTCTATAATAGGCAAAACCGTTTCTAAGGAACATATTTCTATTACTAAAGAGGGTGAAAAAAAAGAAATAAATAATTACGGATTTGAGCATTTCATTAAAAGGGTTTAAATCTTGATAGTTTTAAAGAGTTTAATGAAAATATGAAGGAAAGAAACTGAGTACAATAAAATTTTTATATTATTATAGATTTATACTAATACAAATCAAGCTTAAGCATTAAAAAAAACTTGATGGGCTATTGGCGCAGGCAGGTAGCGCAGCAGGCTTTTAACCTGACATTTAAGGGAATGTCTCGCTTAAAAAGAAAGGTCAGGGGTTCAATTCCCCTATAGCCCGTACATTTTATAGACATACGATAGGCATCATTGATATAATTTTTTACCTTTCGTTATGAAAAGGTAAACAAATTGATTTTAGGATATATGATTAGTTTCTATCAATCTCTTTAACTGAAATTAAAAATACATAGTTTTAGAATGATTTTATATACCATTAGTTTGATTGAAATTTTATAGAAAAAGAGTTTAGAGTGATTAAATTTTTATGAATTTAGTAAAAATTTAAATGTTATAATTTTGATTTTCTGTGTAATGAAGTCTTTTACTGAGAATGAGTTTGAATTTTTGGAAGATAAAAATATTCTCATTTTAAGACATTATCTTGTTATTAGAACTCAAGCATCCCAAGAAGTACTTTATAAAAAAGTATTAAGAGAATTAAGGGATTTAATAGTATTTAAAAAGTACCCTAACGTGCTAGTGGATGCTCGTGGTGTGGAAATGGATTTTTCGACTGAATCTCTTTTGCAGAGACCTAAATTATGGAAAACTTTAGAGCCGGAAAAACACATAAATATAAAAATAGCATTACTACTTGACACAATTGATACTTCCGCTCAGATTAAAATGACCAGATTACATACTTATGGATATAATCTTCTTCTTTTTATAGATTATAATAAAGCAATGAAATGGTTATTAGAGTGAAGTTTGGTAAAGGATTATAAAGTTTTTTAATAGGAATGAAATTGGTAAATTAATGATTAAATTTAAGAAAGATTTATGAGATCTTTAAATTTATAATAATTAATAAACCCCCTTCATGACAATTTCATATGGAAAATTTAGAACTTAAATTACCCTCTGATGAACCAGAGCAATTAATAGTGAAATCTCAAGACAGTACTAACCCAAATTATGGATGTGAACCCGAAAAGAGAAGTATTCAATCGCTTTTGGAATACGGAGTAATAAATCTAGATAAACCCAGTGGCCCAACTAGTCATGAAGTTGTCTCATGGGTTCGAAAAATTTTAAATATCTCAAATGCAGGGCATGGGGGAACGCTTGATCCTAAAGTTACTGGTATATTACCGTGTGCTTTAGGAAATGCAACTCGTGCTTTATCAGCGCTTCTAAGTGCGGGTAAGGAATATATTGGGGTAATGTATTTACATACCCCTGAAAAAAAACAAAGGATAGAAAAAATATTTAAATTGTTCACTGGAAAAATCTATCAAAAACCTCCTTTAAAGTCATCAGTTGTTAGAAGACTAAGGATTAGAGAGATCTATTATAGTGAAGTAATTGAAGTTGAAAAGAATCACATTTTATTCAGGATTGGATGCGAAGCAGGTACTTATGTAAGGAAGTTTTGCTTTGACTTAGGAGAAGCTCTTTGCTCAGGAGCTCATATGCTAGAACTTAGAAGGACTAGAGTTGGTAATTTTAAGGAAACTGATAATCTGATATCTCTCCAAAATTTAAAGGATGCCTATACCATCTATCAATTGGAAGCTAACGAATATTACTTGAGGAAATTAATATACCCAATGGAGAAGATGGTATCTCATTTACCAAAAATTCATGTTAGAGACACAGCAGTAGATGCTTTATGTCATGGTGCGGATTTAGCATCTGCAGGCGTATGTAATATTGATGCTAGGATAAAAAAAAACATGTTAGTTGTATTTATGACACTAAAAAAAGAATTAATAGGATTTGGAACAGCATTAAAAGATGCTATGCAAATGCTGAAGGCTAAATCAGGAATTCTAGCAAAAACCAATAAAATTTTTATGGAGAGAGGGACCTATCCACGTTGGAAAGAGAAAAAATGAATTCTTTAAATTAACTTAATTTTATATCATGGACGATAAGAAAAGTCATTATTATAGTAAATTTCCTGATGTTGATGTAAAGATTCATACTGTTTCTGAAAGTTTAAGAAGACATCTTTTCATTTTCAAGACAATATCAGGAGTATTTTCATTTAACAAAATCGATCTTGGAACCAAAGTTTTAATAAATCATATGTTCATTCCAAATGAACCATCTATTTTGCTCGATTTAGGATGTGGTTATGGTGTAATAGGAATAGTCTTAGGATATGAATCATATCAGAGTTCAATTTATTTAATAGATATTAATAAGAGAGCAATTTGGTGTGCTAAAGAAAACATCAAATTAAATCTTCCAGATCAAACAAAAAACGTTAAAGCTTTATACGGAAATTATTTTGAACCTGTCCATAGTAAGAATATAAAATTTGATGGAATTTATATGAATCCTCCTTTACGTCAAGGAAGGAAAGCCTTTTTAAATATACTTACAGATGTTCAAGATTATTTAAAGGATAATGGTTCCTTTCAATTTGTAATCAGAAAAAAAATGGGAGCACCTTATATTTTAAAATATTTTGAGAATACATATCCTAATAAAAAAATTGAAATAATTTGCAAACGAAGTGGATATTGGGTTTTTAGATGTTTTCATAAGTGATGAATCAATTAATTTTCATTAGTATTGATAAAATAAACGAAAAATTTTTTAGATTGGTATCATTTGAATATCTATCATTTTTTAAAAAGTGAGGATTTTTCCTTGACTAAAAAGAAACAGATTGATGTTTTACTCCATAAATTTGTCCCTAAACATGTTCTTTTAACTAAAGAAGAATCGCAAAATCTTTTGGAAAAATTTCGCATTGATGTAAATGACTTACCTCAAATATTTGAAAAAGATCCTGTTGCGATTGCTATCGGAGCAAAAGAAGGAGATATAATAAAAATTGTTAGAGATTCCGAAACAACGGTTAAATCAGTAAATTATTATCGATATGTAAAAAAGGAAAAAGTCTAAAATTAATTTTTTATAAAAAATAAAATATATTAGGGTTTATTGTATTTTGAGTTCTGGAAAATTATCAAATGCAGATAAATGGGTCATTTTAAAGAGTTTATTTGATGAAAAAGGATTAGTTCGCCAACATTTAGATTCTTATAATAATTTTGTTGAGTATGAAATGCAAACGATTGTTGATGAATCTGGCGAAGTTATTCCCGATATACCTGGTTTTAAAATAAAATTTGGAAAGATTAAAATAGGTATCCCAAAAGTTAGAGAAGCAGATGGAGCTACTATGGAGATCACTCCAATAGAAGCAAGAATTAGAGAGCTTAGTTATGCTGCTGATATTGCATTAGAAATGACTCCTATAACTATTGATGAGAGGACACAGAGAGAAGAAGCAGAGGAGACTCTTGATATTTACATAGGAAAGATTCCAATAATGCTTAAAAGTTGTCGTTGTCCATTAGAAAGCCTTTCTGAGCCAGAATTAATTAATAGAGGTGAAGATCCATTAGATCCAGGTGGATATTTCATAATAAACGGTACTGAACGAGTTCTCGTTACTCAGGAAGATTTAGCACCTAATAGAATTCTTGCTGAAGAAGCTAGTAGAAGTTCGAGCGCAACTCATCAAGCGAAAGTCTTTTCAACGAGAAGTGGATTCCGAGCACCAGTTACTATTGAAAGGAAAAAAGACGGTAATTTACGAGTTTCATTCCCATCAGTTCCAGGTAAAATTCCTTTAGCAATTCTAATGAGGTCTTTAGGATTGCATTCAGATAGAGAGATTTTTGAAGCAATATCTGAAAATGATGAAATCCAGAAAGAATTGATTCCTGTAATAGATGTTGCCTCGGAGATCCAAGTTTTAAAGGATCCAGAGAAATCTCAACAAAACGCACTTGATTATATAGGAAAAAGAGTAGCGATTGGACAAACTAAAGATTATCGTATTAGGAGGGCTCTTCAAGTTTTAGATAGATATCTTTTACCTCATATCGGAAATGCTGAAGAAGATAGAATTAAAAAAGCTTATTATTTAGGACAGATGGCACAAAAAGTAATGGAACTTGCCTTAGGATTAAGAGAACCAGATGATAAAGATCATTATGCAAATAAAAGATTAAAGCTAGCAGGAGAATTATTTACTTCATTATTTAGAGTAGCTTTCTTAAATCTTGTTAAAGATATAAAATATCAATTAGAAAGAACTGCTGTTAGAGGAAGGGCTCCAAATATTAAAACTGCTGTAAGAGCAGATGTAATAACAGAAAGAATTAGACATGCATTAGCTACAGGTAATTGGGTTGGAGGAAAAGCAGGTGTCAGCCAACTTTTGAATCGAACTAATCATGTTGGGACACTAAGCCATTTAAGGCGAGTAATTTCACCATTGAGTCGTAGTCAACCTCACTTTGAAGCTAGAGATTTGCATCCAACTCAATGGGGTAAAATTTGCCCAGCAGAAACTCCAGAAGGTCCGAACTGTGGTTTGGTTAAGAACCTGGGATTAGCATCAATAATATCTGTTGGAACTGATGAAAGAATTATTGAAAATATCTTAATTGATTTAGGAGTTATTCCCATAAATGAAGTTAAGAATGTGAAGGGAGAAAAAGTTAAAGTCTTTTTGAACGGGAAATTAGTAGGAATTCATCAACAACATAATCCTTTTATTCGCCAATTAAGAGAAAAACGCAGAAAAGGAGAGATTGGGCAACATGTAAATATTGGTTATTATCATGACTCGAAAGAGATTCAAATTAATTGTGATGCAGGTAGAGCTACCCGACCACTATTTGTTCTGAAAAATAAAAACCTACTTGTTTCAAAGGAAGATATTGAAAAAATAAGACAAAACAAATTTATCTGGTCAGATTTAGTTCATAAGGGTGTTATTGAATATTTAGATGCTGAAGAAGAAGAAAATGCTTATATAGCAATGTTTGAAGAAGATATATCCTCTGAACACACACATTTGGAGATATCACCAGCAGCAATTTTGGGAATTTGCGCGTCTATTATTCCATTTCCAGAACATAACCAATCTCCTAGAAATACTTATGAAGCGGGGATGGTAAAGCAAGCGCTAGGTTTATTTGCAGCAAATATGCATTTGAGATTAGACACTCGAGGACACACATTACATTATCCTCAACAACCCTTAGTAAAAACAAGTCCAATGGAGATAATAGGGATAAATAAAAGACCTGCCGGCCAAAATTTTATCATTGGTATGATGAGTTTTGAAGGTTTTAATATAGAAGATGCAATTATCATAAATAAGGCATCAATCGAGAGAGGTCTTGCCCGCAGTCATTTCTTCAGGACATACGATGCTGAAGAGAGAAAATATCCTGGAGGTGAAGTTGATAAATTTGAGATTCCAGAAAGAGGTGTAAGAGGATTCAAATCTGCTGAATCATATAGATTATTATCAGAAGTTGACGGAATCATTGAACCTGAAACACAAGTAAATGGGGGAGACGTCCTAATAGGAAGAACATCACCACCTAGATTTATTAAGTCATATGAAGAATTTGAACTAATGCAACCAAATAGACGTGAGACATCAAAAAATATGCGCCATAATGAACAAGGAATAGTTGACACAGTAATTATTTCAGAAACCGTTGATGGCAATAAATTGGTTAAAATAAAGGTTAGAGACTTAAGAATTCCAGAATTAGGAGATAAATTTTCTTCTCGGCATGGTCAAAAGGGAGTTTTAGGATTAGTGGTTGAACAAGCAGATATGCCCTACACAGCCTCTGGTGTAATTCCTGATATAATTGTAAATCCACATGCAATGCCTTCAAGAATGACCTTAGGACAACTTTTCGAAGGTATTAGTGGTAAAATTGCATGTACAACAGGAAAATTAGGAGATGCAACCGCTTTCGAGTGGACTGATATAACAAAACTTCAGGAACAATTAGTAGCATCGGGGTTTGAATTCAATGGAAGAGAAGTAATGTATAATGGAATTACGGGTGAAAAATATGAAGCGGGAATATACTGCGCCCCAATTTATTATCAAAAGCTATATCACTTAGTTGCAGATAAACTTCATGCTCGAGCAAGAGGTCCAGTTCAAATATTAACACGACAACCAACAGAAGGTCGTGCTCGTGAGGGAGGTTTAAGATTCGGAGAAATGGAGAGGGATTGTTTAGTTGGACATGGTTCAGCGTTATTGTTAAAAGAACGCCTTTTAGACGAATCTGATCGAACTGTAATATTAGTTTGTGAAAAATGTGGACTTCTAGCAGTTTATGATAGAAACAGAGATAAACGTTATTGCCCAGTTTGTGGAGAAGGCACAATTATTTCCAAAGTTGTGTGTTCTTACGCTTTTAAATTATTACTACAGGAAATGATGTCGCTAGGGTTAGCACCACGACTTAAACTGAAAGAAAAAATATGATTTATCTCGTTTGAATTACACTTACAATTTTTTATATTCGTTCTAATAAATTTTTTAAAAAAAAATATTAGGATGGATTATTATAATCCAAATTGAAGAAATTCATAAAGTCCAGGAATCATCGTATAAAGCAGAAAGAGGAAAAATAATGTCAATAAAGAAATCCAAATGGAATTGTCCCAAGCTACATCTAGCAAGTATTTTGTCAAGACAAATATTATCAGAAATCCAATGATAGGGGTTAATCGAACTAAATGATTTTGGCCACTAAAAGCTATAACACTTCCAATTGCTCCTAGAACTGAATCTATTGCCGCTAACACTATCGGTATTATCAAAACACAAATTAATGCTAAAAGGATTATCATAAATTTTTTATCGGAAGCTTTAGTCTTTGATACGATGAGTAAAACAGCTATGAAGATAATTAAAGCCACAACTACGGTTGCTAAAATGAGCCATAGTACAAATAACAGAGCTTCTGCTTGAAATAACATTTTTAAACTCCTAATTTTGTATTAAAATATATTAAGAAATTGTGATTATAAGATGAAAACTTTTCTTCTTTTTTAAATATTGACAATATCAGTTAAAATAGAGAAAGCCTGAGATTTTACTTCTCAAATTCTTAATATCATTGTACAATGAATAAGCATAAGAAAAATTTTAATTTTCTTAATTATAATCCCCATGAAAGCAATAAAAAGTGAAGAGCGAATGCTAAAAATACAGCGGAGATTACCCCACTAATGATGGATAATTTAATTGAAATTTCTCTCCCATACTTAGTATAAATAACTAAAATTACTAATGAAATTAAGCCTATAATTAGAAAAACCCATGCTAAGGACCAAATTGTTAGGGAAGGAATATCAGTCATAATACATATATATTTTTTTTGTAATCTGTATTTTTAGTTATGTTTTATTTTTTTTTAATTTTATTAATGAATAAAATTTATAATTATAATCTTTTGATATTTATTAAATAAAATTGAAATAAATTTATAGAAACATAAATGGATAAATAGTATGCATTTTCTAAAAAATATTGTTGAATCTCCAGTTTTGGATGATCCTGCAAATAATCATATGAATATTCATCGGCATTTTTATAGATATTCAAGAGGAGATTTTATTGGCCCTGCTTTGAAAATAAGTCAAACGAAAGCAAAATTTACACTAAAGGGAAGTCATGAATTTGAAGATTTGATCCAGGAACTAGTAGCTAGTGGAATATCCAATGCAAATGAAAAATTTGAAATTAAAGGAAGATTAATCAGTGGTGCTAATATCATTGATATTATTACAAATTTAGGATTTAATTGGAATCTTAAGCAATCTACAGGTCAAACAAAAAATTTTAAAGCGGAAATTATTGATACAGTTAACAAGGATTCTTTATTGCAGAGTATTGAGGCATTTCGGGAGACAAGTTACTTTTTGGTTTCGTTCAATTTAAATCCCACTTGTAAAGTAACTACCAAAAAAAAAGTTCCACAGCCCTCCAAAAAGAAGGTAGAAGAGGATGATGTTAGTAAAAGAATTCAATTTTGTACAGGATATTTGAGTAACTCAGATAAAAATCTCAATAATCTAATAAATAATGCTTTATATGATTTTACATCTGATCTCCCAAAAAGTTGGAAATCAATCACTATTTTTAACAATTATAAAATAACAGACATTGAAATCCCCAAAAATATTTCAAATTCAAGGTTATTAAGAGTAATGGCTATAAGAAAAGGCAAACTGTTTCGTAGCTTAGATATAGATGGTGAGATTATAGAAAAACAATATTCAGTAGTAGTTTAAGGTTTAAGGTTAAATTTTTCTGATTGTAATTTTCAAAAAAATTTAATTTTTATCAAAGATTTATCTATTAAATTAAAAATGATAAAATGAAAGAGGCAAAATCATATTAAAGAATTAAATCCTTTCTTAAGATCTTTCTTATATATTATTGGCGGTGAAATCGCAATATATGTTGGGATGGAACTTCTGAAGTCTGAATCTGAAGACATTACTGACGAGGATATAACTGAAAACATAAAAGAAAGTATTGAAGGTACAGAAGTTGATTTTGAACTTGATGATCCTGAAATCTTAAAGTTAAATACAGTTCGTAAAACACTTTATAAACTTTATTCAGAAAAACTTGCTCAATTTAGGCGTATAAGAGATAAATCTACAGGATGGTTTATCTATTATTGGTGGCATGAATTTGACTTGCTAGAAGAAATTCTTATCGAAAAGAAAAAGTTAATTGAAAGTAAATTACGAGATAGATTACAATTTGAACAGAATAATTATTTCTTTATTTGCTATAATTGTGAAGAATCAAACATGAAATACAATTTTGATGAAGCTTTTGAGCTTAATTTTAGATGTCCGGATTGTGGAGGCTCGCTAGAAGCTCAAGATAATCAAACTATCATTGAATTATTGAAGAGTAAAATAGCACAAATTCAAAACACAAGAATTTCAGTAGATTAAATAATTCAATATTGATATCCAAAAACATTATTAGAACAAGTTTGTTAATTTACAATATTATTTATTTTAAAATTTAAGCATAATTTATATGAATGAAAATCACACCTTTGATAAAATTAGATTTGGAACTTGTTCAAAAGATTGTTATGGTTCATGCGTTTTTGAAGGATATTGGGATGATAAAGCATTAGAACATAAATTTCTATTTGCTGTTCCTTCTAAAAGTCATCCTTTTACTAATGGTTTTTTTTGTCCAAAATATAAACAACGAGAGTATTTAGTTTATCATCAAGAACGCTTGAAAACTCCATTAATCCGAACTGGAGTTAAACCTAAAAACCAATTTAAAGAAATTTCATTAAAAGAAGTAATCAAGCTTATTGCAGAAAAAGTAAAAGAAATAAAAGAAAATAATAATACTAAATCTATTTTGGGAGCTTTTTATTCAGGGAACTCCGGTATAATATCACAATACGCGCCTTTAAGATTTTTTGAAAAATTGGGTGCAACAATAACAAGCGGAGGGATTTGTAATGAAGGAGGATGCGCGGGACTTAAAAAGTTATTTGGTACATATTCTACCACAAATCCTTTTCAAATAATAAATCCTTCCACAAAATTAATAGTAAATTGGGGTAGTAATCTGTCAGAGAGTAATAATCACGCATATTATTTTGTCAAAAAAGCCCTAAAAAATGGAAGTAAACTTGTGGTTGTTGATTCGCGGCAAACACTTATTTCTCAAAAAGCTCATTTGTTTATACACATTTTTCCAGGGACTGAGCATTTATTAGCTAAATTGACTTTAAATGAAATAATTGCTAATAATATTTATGATAAAGATTTTCTACATAATCATGTTGAATCATACTCAACTCTTATTCAGGAAGCAGCCCAAGTTAGAAAAGAAAAGCTCTTAAAACAAATCGGTATTGATTTTCAGACATTCAAACATTTTGTTGATTTCTTAATAAAATTCAAACACCAAACTTTATTCAATATTGGATATGGTGTACAGAAAGATTTCTTTGGCGGAAAAATTGTAAGAAGTATTGCTCTAATTCAGATTATGCTAGGAAACATAGGTAAACTTGGCACTGGTGTAATATATTCTCAGAGTGATTTTATGAAACCAATTCTTAAACCTCTTCAAGAATATATAGCCAATATTAAAGAAGAATCGAGATTGAGTGAAATTCCGATAATTAAGCTTGGATCTTATCTTTCTACAGGGAATTATCAGATGTTATTTGTATATAATTTCAATCCCGCAAGTTCACTACCGAATCAAAACTTATTACGAAGAGCTTTATTGAAAGAGGATTTACTTGTTGTAGTATTAGACATGTTTCTTAATGAAACAACTAAGTACGCTGATATTATAATCCCCGCTAAGTTTGATTTAGAATCATATGATTTAATATCTCCTTATTACATCCCTGGGTTATCAATTAATATTGGAGGTCCATGTCCTTATCAAAATTGCCTGTCAAATTATGAATTCTTCCAACAATTAGCATTGAAAGTCGGCTTTGAAAAAAACGATGTATTCCAAGAATCTGAAGAAACAATTTTTAGAAATAGTGTGAAAATGCTACCTGAAAACATTCAAGAAAATCTAAATTCAAAAGGGTATTTTTTACTATTTAGAATGGAATCCGTTCCTTTCAGCGATTTAGAATTCCCTACTTCAAATAGCAGAATTCAGGCTATTGGCCCATATTTTAAATTTGGTGAAAAAGAATTAACGCGTAAATCAAATATGGAAAAGAATGAATTTACACTCATCTCTCCCTCTCATTTCTACTTCCTACACTCTCAATTAAGTCAATTAAATCAAAGATACTTGAACGAATTTAGCAAAATTTTCTTATCATCTAAAGATATTCAAAAATTAGATTTAGATGAAGGGTGTAAAGTCAAGGTTTCTAATGAATTTGGTTCTGGTATATATATCTTAACAAAATCTGCAATACTGAAACCAAGAACAGCATTAATATATTCTGGTCTACCATCTACCTCACAAAAAGACATAAATGTAAATTTTTTTATTCCTGATAGACCTGAAGATCTAGGATTTTCTGGAGCATATAATTCTGCAATAATAAAAATAGATAAAATAGACTCCTAAAATAAACCCTATTATATAATTGATTCTACTTTTTCTTCTTGATAAAAGCTATATCACCTAGAGAAGTCCCAGTGGATTTCTTCATGTATTTATTATTTTGAATATTAGCTTCAATCTCATCAGATTTTTTTAGAATTTTAATTTTATAAACATCTTCTATCTTTTTTGCTAATTTTAAAGTAGGTTCAACTTTTCCAGCTTCAATTCTTCTCAGTAATGAAGGTTTTTCATTTAATTTCTGAGCAAATTGATCTTGATTTAATCCAAGGGAGGTTCTCTTTATTCTTATTTTTTTAGCATAATCAGGTATAATTTCAATATCATCTATATAGTTTTTTTTAGCTACTTGTCGTTTTGGAGCTTCTTTTTTATTAAAGGAGTATGTTTTTCTAGCTTGAGTGCTTGCAGGGGGTTTTTGAATTTTAATTCCATGTTGAGCACAATTATGACAAACTGTTATTTTAGCTCCTTCTAGTAAAACTCTTTCACCCTTTCCCCAAATTATACTTCCACATATAGGACATTCCTTGTCAACTTCATTATATCGTGATTTTGGCATGGAAGACTATTATAAAAAATTTTTGAATATATATAGAATTTAATTAGGTACTCTTATAATTTTCGCTTTAATTTCATTATATTTTATAAAGTATAAATTTTTTAAAAGTCGACATTTTTAAGAAATAATGTAGAACTAGCCTTAAATTTAAATGATTAAAAGTTTATTAATAAATTAAATCATTTTCTTAAAAAAGTAAATTAAAGTTAGAAAGAAAGGGGTATACTTTTTTTGACTACAACTAAAGAAAAGCGAAAAAAAGAAGAAACCAAAGATGGAGAATATCTTATAACATATACCAGGCATTTAGAAAAGAGACTCCGAAACTTGGAAACAGAAAAACAATTATTAGATGCAGAAAGGTTAAGATTGGAACAGGAACTACATAGTTTAAGAAATGAGATTGACAGATTAAGGGAACCACCATTAGTTTCTGCCACAATTATTGATTTTTTAGATGAAAAAGGGAGAGCTATTGTAAAAAGCTCAACAGGACCCAGTTTTGTTGTTAACACGAGCAGAAAAGTCAAAAATGAAAAATTAGATCCAGGAACACGAGTAGCATTAAATCAAAGAACATTTGCAATTATGGAAGTCTTACCTACTAAATTAGATCCATTTGTAAAAGGTATGGAAGTAATTGATTCAATTCCAGATATTTCCTACGCTGATGTAGGGGGATTAGAAGAACAAATGCAAGAAGTAAGAGAAACTGTAGAATTACCTTTGAAAAAACCTGAATTATTTAAAAGAATTGGTATTGACCCTCCTAAAGGTGTATTATTGTTTGGTCCACCTGGTACTGGAAAGACACTATTAGCAAAAGCAGTCGCTCATGAAACAGAAGCGACTTTTATAAGAATTATTGGATCTGAATTAGTGCAAAAATTTATTGGTGAAGGTGCCCGTTTAGTTAGAGAAATTTTTAACTTAGCAAAAGAAAAAGCCCCAACTATCTTGTTTATTGATGAATTAGATGCTATTGGCTCTCAACGACTAAAGATAGCAACCTCAGGAGATAGAGAAGTTCAAAGAACCCTAATGCAACTATTAAGTGAATTAGATGGGTTTGAGCAAAGAGGAGATGTAAAGATAATAGGTGCTACAAATAGGGTTGATATCTTAGATCCTGCATTATTGAGACCAGGGAGATTCGATCGTATGATTGATTTTCCAATTCCTGATGATGAGGCTAGAGGAACAATATTTAAAATACATACAAGAAACCTAAATGTCGAAGACTCAATTGAATTCAAAAGATTGGTAAATCTAACAGAAGGTGCAACAGGAGCAGACATCAAGGCTATATGTACAGAAGCAGGTATGTTTGCCATTCGAAAAGATGCAGATAGGATCATTAATAAAGATTTTTTTGATGCTGTAGATAAAGTGATGAATAAAGTTAAGGATCAGTTTTTCGAATCCAGATTATACTCATAATCTATTTATATCTCACTTGCTTTTCTTAATTTAATTAATAACTCTAATCATTGATCTATGGAAACAAACTTATTATTAGGTTTAAGACAAATTCAAGGAATTTCAGATTATCAATTCGGAAAAGAGATTACTGATATACTATTTGATGACATTGATCAGATTTCATTTGAAAGGTCATCAAAAACAAATAAGATCAGATATATTTTTTATCAAAACCATTTACTACTTATTCTAAGACCTACAAATGGTTTTTTTACATTAAGTCTTTTCTCAGCTAAAAAGATAATTAAGAATACTTTAGTTCCGAAATTAAGGGTAATTGTATTAAATGAAATTTCAGAATTCATCAAAAAAGGAAGAAATGTATTTTGTAAACATGTTGTTGATATTGATAGTGCACTAAGACCTTTAGATGAAGTAATTGTAGTAAATCAAGATGATGAATTATTAGGGATTGGTAAATTAAAAATTCCTGTTTCATACATAAAACACTTTTCTGTAGGGATTGCTGTTAATATAAGAAAAGGGATTTATAAGTCAAAAATTTAAATCTCAAATAATTATATATATTACGATATAACTCAATTTAAAGTGATAAAAATTGGTAAAATTACCAAAAGAAATGCAAAATAAGGCAAAGAATAAACCTAAACGTCCCCAACCAGTTGCAAAGCGCGATGGGCAACAAATTGGATCTAGACAGATGCGAAGAAGAATGGCACAGCAAGGTATAGACATGGATCAAATTGATGCCACAAGAGTTATAATAGAGGGGCCAGAAAAGACATTAGTAATTGATCAACCAGAAGTGTTTCTTATGAAACAGGCAGGTCAAGAAATGTATCAAGTGATTGGGCAAGGTGAAGAAGTTTCTCCTGAGGAATTAATAATTGAAGCTGGAGAACCTTCTGGTGAAATTGAGTATTTAGAAGAAACTGAAATGAAGGCAACTATAACAGAAAATGATATTATGTTAGTTGCTACACAAGCAAACGTTGATAAACAAGAAGCAGAGGCAATTTTAAAAGAATGTAATGGAGATATTGCAAAGGCTATTTTATATTTCAAAAACAGACCCTAATGATAAATAATAATTTAGATCATAAAGATTAAGAATTATAAAATTTTTAATATTCAAAAAGCATATAGTTTAATTTTAAATGTCAAAAATTAAAAAAAAACCAGTTGTAAGCTCGTCAGCTATTTCAGAATTGGATATAAACTTTAAAAAAATTATCCAGTTTTCAGGTTGGTTATTTTTATTGGGTCTCTTTGGATTTTTGGGTGGTTGGCTAATCTTAGATAATGCTTTAAATATTATAAATTTGGAGTTAGATGCTGTTGAGTTTGCTGTTGTAATTTTTACTGGTACAAACTCAGCAATCAGTTTTGCTTTAGCCTCAAAGATAAAGAATAACCTTGATAAAAAAAAGCAGTATTTCCTTGATTGGTTAGTAGCAGAGTTTATATTTTGTATACTTGCTGTTTTTACAATTGCTGCATATCAATGGTGATTTTTTCCCTATTTCCAGATAAAAAAAAAAGAAATTTTATTATTATTTATAGTCATCTCTTGAAGGATGAAAAACTTCAATAATTTCTGATTTTTCAAGTATGAATGCCCCATGTTTTTCATAAGAATCAAAAACATAACTATCTCCTGTTCTAGCAATAAACTCGCCATTTTCTGTTAAAAAATTGACTTTTCCATTAATTATATACCCAATCTGGTATTCCTCATGATTATGTAGTGGAATTTTAGCATCTTTCTCGAGTAGGAAGTGACATAACATAACAGAATCATTATACGCTAAAGTTTTTCGAAAAACGCCTTCAACAATTTTAATTGGCTTAATTTTATCTTTATTTATTGTTCTTTCAGACATGATCAGCCGGAAAATTTTAGTTTGTGAATAACTTTTTTGTTTAAATATATCTGTAATTAATTCTTATAAAGATTTTACGGCTAAAATATGGATACTTTTACGAACTATTCGACATTATTTGATATCAAATGCAATTTAAGATTTAATAAATTAGAAATTGGAAGGACTCCAAAGGATTAAGAATTTTTTCGTAATTTTAATAGGCAGCTTTTAAACGATCAAATAAAGAGTTAATAAAATAAGTTTAAATTGGAGAAACAAATAAATTTTTATATCAAAAGAGGTAAAATATTAACGATAATAAACAGTTAATAATTCTCTTAATTCAGTTCAGATTACCGACAAAATCATTAGTTTGAACATAGCGCAATTTTGCGTTGTATTATAAAAGAATGTATAAGAATTAAAAAAAGGAATGATAACCATTGGTTTTAGTATCAGATTCAGAAGCATTAAAAGAAAGAAAGAATGAAAAAATAAATCGTAAATATCTGACAAAATTATTACCCCAAGTTTTTCGAACTGAAGGTGACGTAGTTTCGTTCGATCCAGTAAAAATTGAACAGAGTCTTATAAATGAAACAGGTTTAGATCAAAAATCGGCGGATAAGATTACAGAACTAGTAGTAAGAAGAATAATTTCTTCAGGTATTCGATTTCTATCAGGACCTCATATTAGAGAGATAGTGTGTTCAATATTATCAGAACAACATTTTGAAGATGAGCGCAAATTATACACAAGAATAGGTATGCCACTTATGGATTATGAGGCTATTTTAGAATATGGAGTAGATGAAAATGCGAATCAAGATATGAATCCTGAGAGTATTCATCATTGGGCGGCAAACAGAATCTCAGATGAATATGCTTTATTAAGGATTTTAGATTCTGAAGAAGCTCATGCCCACTTATATGGAGATATTCACGTACATATGTTAAGATATTTCGATTTAAGACCATTCTGTCAAGAATGGGACCCTCGAATGGTTCTTGAACATGGCCTCCCTCCAGTCGAAAGTTGGGCACATTGTAGTAAATCAGGTCCCGCTGGTAGTTTACGTGTCGCAGTAACTCATCTTGCTAAATGGTTGGGAATAATACAAGGTGAATTCAGTGGAGGTCAAGGATATGATTATATTACTACTTTTTTAGCCCCTTATGCTCGTAATTTGAATACTAGAGAAATTGAACAGTCTATGCAGTGTCTAATTTTTGAAACAAACCAGATTTTTGCAGCAAGGGGAGGACAAGTGCCATTTACTTCGATTTCATGTACTCCTACTATCCCTGATGGATTATTAAATATTCCTGCTGTTGGGCCTCATGGAAATATAGTAGGAAAATATGGTGATTATAAAGATGAATGCCTTAAACTCTTTGATGCATTAACAGATGTATATATTCAAGGTGATCATAATGGAAAGCTTTTTGCTTTTCCAAAGCATGAGGTTAAGATTAAAAAACAATGGTTAGATGAATTTGAGCCATCCTACTTAAAAATAATGGAAGAAGTAGCAAAAATGGGAACTCCATACTTCCTAAATATGTGTCCTGAATGGATGCCAGATGAAATTCATAGTCAATGTTGCAGAAAATTCTTGAGTGGAAATCAAATCATTAAGCAATGTATTCTTGATCCTGAAAAGAGAAAGAATGCAAATGTGTGGGAAAACTATGTTACTA
>JAEOTW010000097.1 GCA_016839655.1 Promethearchaeota archaeon
ATCTTAATCACAGGAATGGGAGGTGGAGGGGCAGAAAAACACATATTAAAACTAATTCCTCTATTAAAATGTGAAAAATAAATTATAATACAAACGACTGTCTAAGAAATTGGAAAAATTTTAACAAAACAAGGATTAAAAATATATTATCTTGTATTTAAATAATTTAACTTTTTTTCGGTATTATATAAATTTCGTTTTATACTTCTAAAAGAAAAACCTAATATAATTGATTCTTACTTAATACATAGCAATTTATTTGCTAGAATTTTTGGGAAATTATTTGGAATAAAAAAGATAATCAATTCTGTTAGGAATGATTACTCATCATTTAAATTCCTTTCATTTTTAGATCGTTTCACGCAAAATAAGGTTGATCTATATCTAATTAATTCATATTCACTATTTTCTTATGTTAATCGAATTCTAAGAGTGCCCAATAGTAAAGTTAAGATATTACAAAATGGCATTGATCTAGAAAAGATTTATAAGAATTTAGATTATGAATTTAATATTAGAAATGAATTATATTTAAAAGAAGAAAATGTTGCAATAGTTTCGATATCAAGGCTTCATAAGCAAAAGAATTTACCGATTTTAATCAAAGCTTTACAATATTTGGATGATAATTTCATTCTTATTATAGTAGGTGACGGTCCAGAAAGAAATCGTCTAATTAGATTAATAAAAGAATTAAAACTTAACCATAGAGTTTATTTTTTAGGAATAAGATTTGATATAGTTAACATCTTAAATAGTTCTGACATATTTATTCTACCAAGTAAAATAGAAGGTATGAGTAATGCACTTTTAGAAGCGATGGCTTTAAAAAAAAGTTGTATTGTTAGCAATATTCCTCAAAATAAAGAACTTATAGAAGATAATGTAAATGGATTAATTTTTAAAACTGATTGTGAGAAAGATTTATCTCAAAAAGTCTTATACGTTTTAAAAAATGAAAAAAATATAGCTTACGGTGAAAATGCTTATCAAACTATAAAATCTAAATACGATATAAATTTAATAGCTAAAAAATACAACAAAATTTTGCAAGATATGTGCTTAAAATAATAAATTCGAAATATAATTTTTCTTAAAACTGAAGAATTTTCAATCTTATATTATTTTTTTATTTTTTATTATTTTTCATCATTTAAAGGAATACAATTTTTTATATTTTAAAATTACAGATTCCCAATTGAAACGGTTCTCTAGAATTTTTTTTGAATTTTTTATAAAATTATTTCTTAAGTTATTATTTTCTAATAATAATTTTATTTTTTTTGAGAATTCTGATACATTATTTACTGAACATAAAAATCCATTGAAGTTATTTTTTATTAGAACTTTATTACCAAGAATATCACTCGCAACAATCGGTATTTCGTATAACATACTTTCTAATAAAACACCAGGAAGACCTTCTCCTTTGGAAGGAAATAAAAATAAATCTGCTTCTTCATAAAAATTAAATACATCATTTCGAAAACCAGTAATTATGATATTTTTTCTTAATTTATATTGCTCTATCTCCTTTTCTAATTTTGTACGTAAGGGGCCATCACCAACAATTAAAAAAATATAATTATTATTTCGTAATTTTTCAGCAATTTTAACAATTAGATTAACGTTTTTTCGTGAATTTACAAGTCCAACATAAAGGATTAATTTTTGGTCTTTTTGAATTGAGAATTCTTTTCTTATGTTTTTATTTTGCTCTCTTCTTAAAATTTCTATTCCCGTAGGTATGATCTCTATCTTTTCTCTTGGTATTTTTAAAGCTAAAGCGAATTTCATCATTGAATTTGAGTAGATCGTTAATTTATTGACTGAAGATGAAATAAACTTTATAAAGAATTTAAAATATATTTTGAAGATAATATTAAACAAGAATCCTAATTCAAAAGACTTTCCTGGAAAAGTATCCATAGTTAAATAGAGTTTGCTTTGTGGGAAAATAATTTTTTTTAAAAATATAAAAATAGTATTTGATATATAAAAGGGTACCCACATATGTATGATATCGTAAATCCTACACAATTTGATGAATTTAACAAAAAAAAAAGGATTAATGGGAATTGGCCATTCAAAAGAAATAATTGGTGGATTAATGGTCTTATAAGTAAACAACTTTAAATTTTTGATTTTATTTAAATGTATATTAGGGATTCCATGGATTACATTATTAGGTATAATAAGTGCAGGGTTACTAGACCTCAAATATTGCATAATTTCTGCAATTGGTCTTTTTAATAATGTTGTAGGACAAGAAAATAATACTTTTTTCATTACAAGATATCCATTGATTAACAAGATTCAATCTTATTATTAATTCTAAGGATTTTAAATAATTAAATTTTTATTAAAATATACTATCAATAAACTCAAATTTATCTAATCTTTATAAAATATTCTCATTTATTAGTTCTATTGAGGAATATTGTAAATAACACTTACTGCAAAAATGATTATTAATAAGATTAGATTGATTCGAATTAGAAATATCACTAGGCTTGAAAGGATTATAGAACTGATTACTAAATATATATAAATATGAAATTTCTTCATACGATTACTACTGATTCTCTGCTCTCTTTGATTAATTAAAAAGCGGTCTAATCTTAATTTAATCTTTTTATATTTTAACTCTAAAAATGCAGCGTAAATTATGTAAATAATTAATGTCATAAGTATTATTATCAAATAAAAAGTATTAAATAGAAACACAATAAAAAAGAATAGAAATCCTATAATAATAATAGAATAGTTAATCTTTCTTATTATAATAAATCCTTTATATTCTTTACTCAATTGATTTTCTTTTTTTTCTGATATTAAATTCATTTGGTTATATAAATTTTCAACATCGTCTTTGCTTTCTATATTTTCAGCCTTCTTTTCACTTTCTTTGCTCATTGAAAGGGGTATCCGTTTATATAATTTTAAATTAATAAAATTGGTTTTATATTTTGAACTTATATTCTCATTTGACTTTATTTTATAAAAATAATTATTAATCGAATTTTTATTCTAAATTAATATGAAAAACTTTAGTGAAAATAATTTGAAAAAAATTATTCTATCTATCTTATTTTCCGTTATTATATTATTTGTAATTTTTTATAGAGATATTTATGAAATATTCGGATATAAAATTTCTCCAATTCTTTTATTAGGATTTATAATAGTTGGTCTAGATTTTTTATTATTTATCAATTTAAATCATAAAAGGACATATTTTAAATTTGTAGAAGTTAAGTTTATTTCTGAAAATTCAATAATTTTTATTCTTTTGATTCTAATGTGTATTTCACTTTTTATTCCAGTAAAAAATTCGGCTAATATGATAATTTCACCTGATAAAATATCATTCTTAAATTATTTTAGAGCATGCGTTTACATGATAGGTTGTGCTTTTATCCCCGGCTCTCTGATATATCGGTTTATATTTAAGAACGGTATTCTTTTATCAAAATTTAATATTAACCCTTTTATCATAAAAATTACACTGTACCCTCTGATTTCTTTAGGATTTATAGGAACTTTTATTTTAATATTTGATCAAATTAATTTAAGTAGCGAATTGTTTAGTGCTTTGTTAGTTTCATTGATTCTAATTTTATTCTTGTTAGAATTGGTTAAAGAAAAAAAAACAAATAATCGTTTTGATATTAAATTTATTAAAATAAATATTTCTAACTATAGTTTAATCATATTTTTATTAGCATTTGGGGTAGCTGTAATATCTATAGGATTTCAAATTGGAAACAATTTTCTAGTTTCAGGTGATCCTTGGGATGGTATAAAATATGCGAACTATGTTGGTGATATTGAAGGAAGTCCCCTTTATATCAATAGTTATCCAAATTTTTGGGGATACATTATATTTGGTTTAAGCGTTTTAGGTGGATTACCTTTTATTAATATGAATACCTTATTAGCACCATTTAGTTATTTATTTATTACATCTATTTATTTGCTAATAAAATCTCTATTATATCATTTTAAGATAAAATTTGTCGTATTATCTACTATTTTAATGTCAATCTTTGCTGGAATCTTAATAAACCCTCTTGTTCCTTCATTAATTTTTGTCGGAGAGTATTATTTTATTTATAAAACTTTCTCATATTGTCTATTATTTGTCAGTATGGCAATATTCATTGTTATAATGAGAAGGAGTCATACAATAGGTTCCTATGTTGAAATTAGTGGAAAAAATGAAGAACTAAAATTTATAAGTTTAAGTTCAATATTTCTTGTCTTAAGTTTTATAACTTATATATATCCTTTGATATTAGGGATTATTCTCCTTTCTTTTCATTGTCTTTTTTCAAAGAAGAATAGAAAAAACTTGAATTTTAGATATTACAAATATTTTTTAGTATTTTTATTCTTATTTCTCATTCTTTTTGATGTTTTAATGAACTTTTATTTAAGTTATGTTATATTAGAACAATTTATTTATTTTTTTAATTATGAGTTTGTAAGAAATGTAATACACTTTATTCCACGCCCATTATTAACATATTCATTATTATTAGTTGTTTTACTTACAACTTTAATTATAAATTGGGTATTTTTGAAGGTTTTGAATAACCAAAAAATTAGGAAAATAATTTTAAAATTAAATTTTAAAAAGATATTTAAAATTTTTTTAATATTAATCGCAATTTTTATAGCAATAGAATTTTCTTTTATTTTTTTGGAAATTTTTATTCCAAATATAGATTTCAGTAAACAACTCTTCTTTTTTTTATTTTTGGACAAGATTTTTCTAAATCTTGGAGTTATAGGGATAATAGGAATTTCCGTATCTTATTATTGTTGGAAAAGAGATAAACTCTTATTTTTGACATTAGTTTTCTGGATTCTAACTTCTTTTATACTTGCTTTTATTATACCATTTATAGAATTTTTTAAAAATATTCCTTTTTCACCAGAGAAATTTTCAGAGCAAGAGATATTGATAATGGATTATTGGTTTAATAGGCTATGGGTTTACTCAATTCCATCTTTATGTATCTTTGCCTCTATTGGATTATTTGAAATTTTTAAGAAATTAAAACAATATAAGTTTCTGAATAAATTTAAAATATCCCCGGTATTATCCAAAAATATTATTGTCTTGTTATTAATTATCTTTTCTTTTTCTGGAATAATTTATACAGGTGTTCTTAATAGTGATGCAAATTTCAGATATACAGACAATCAAATAGATACTCTCGATTGGATTTCAGAAAATATACCAATTCATTCTGGAGTAGTTGTCGGAGATAACTTTTTTATGGGTGTTGGTACTGAATCTATAGCATTTGTTCGACAGTATTTCTTTTATGATATATTTGAAGAGGCTTTTAATCAGACAAAATGTATTGAACAAATTGAATATCTGAAGAATGAGACCATCCAGTACGCTGTAATTTCACAGTTCTTCATATCATATTATTTGAATAAATGGGATTTCACGAATAATACTTTGATTCCGAGGTTTTATAATATAACCTTATATCAAAATGGAGATTTATCGGTATATTATGCGCCATATTTTGATTAGATTCATAACCTTTTAAATATAAAAGACAAGTAGTTATCGATAAATTTGCGTGGAAATTTTAATTTTCTCATTCCATATATAATTAAGCACATGCAGATTTTTCTTAAAATCCTTGCTAAGTTTACGTATGATGTACCATATTCACGTGGGTTTAAGGTTATAGGTACTTCCATAATTTCTTTATTCATTTCTAAAGTTTTGAGCAAAAATTCTGTAGAAAAAGCCATTCCACAATCGTAAAAATCTTGAAAATGTTTTAACAATGATCTATTTAATGCTCTATATCCACATTGGTTATTGGCTATTTCTTTATGATACAAACATTTTATGACCTTTCTAATGAAAAATTCTCCCATTCTTACATGTAAAGGAATTTGATAGGAACAATTTCCTAAATATCTTGAGCCAATTGCCAAATCTGCTTCTCCATCCATAATAGGATTTATGAGTTTAGGGATCTCTTCAGGATTATGTTGACCATCAGAATCAAGTGTTATAATAAAATCCCCTTGAACATGTTTAAAACCAGTCATCAATGCAGCACCATATCCTTGATTTTCCTTATGTTTAATAATTCTAATGAATTTGTCTTGGTTTTTTTTGATTTCTTCGATGCTATTATCACTTGAACCATCATCAATTATTAGGATTTCAGAATTACAGTATTTTGGAATTCTCTCTATTACATTTCTGATAGAATTCTCTTCATTATAAAGAGGTATTATAATAGAAATTTTAGGTATATTGTGGTTATATGAGTCTTTAATATGTCCATTATGCTCACAATAATCTAAGATAGAATTATCCATAAAAATGTTATCAGTGAGATATTTACGATTTACTTTCATAAGTCAACATGTTTATGGATTCGTATGTTAATAGAATCTAACTAGTCTTTTAATGTTTTTGTCTTTAAAGGGTTGAAGTTATTATATTTTCATTTAATATAAAAATTTTATGGTATCCAATTTCCCATATCATAAATATTAGAATACCTCCCAGTAAAGTGAAATATTAAGAAATTTTATTCCTTTATTAAGGATTGAAATATTAATTTAGATTCTTACCTGGTCCAAAGGGACGCAAACGCGCAATTCTCCGTTCAAAACCAGTTAAATCTGTAACTCCAAAATAAGGATTATTTATAATGTTTAAACATATAGTAGAAGCAACTATAAGGATTTTTTTATACTTTGAATTAAAAAGTTTTAAGCTATAATAATTAATTGTATTATCTTGAATCACTTTTTTCCGGTCTTCTGAATTTTCTAGAGTATTGATTTCTCCAACAATTTCATTATCATTATCTATAATTCTATATTTATAATTCTTGAAATCGCCTATAGCACAATATTTTTTTCTTTTTGAACCATTTTTGAGCCAAATTTTTGATGGATAAGATAAGAATCTTTTTTTCCTAATGCTTGCGATTAATGTCTCGCTTGAATCTTTCAAATAACAGATCTTAGTTAATATTTTATCTTTTATTTTAATAAATATAATCTCTTGGGTATCCAATTCTTGAATCTTTAAAATTTTATTTAGATTCAGAAAAGGAATTGAAATTTTACCTATGATTAGACCATTTTCATTTAAAATATCTTGATAACCAAAATTCTCATATGTTTTTTTAATCAAAACTTTGAAATCAGTTTCATATGTTGTTTTTTTTGTTGGAGCCCTAGAATTATTCATAAACTTTACCGATATAATGTCTCAATTTTAAAAGTTTTAATTGTAAAAAATTCTTTGATAATTACACATACTTCTTTAGATATATTTAATTTAGGATTTGGAATATACTAATTATCCATATGAAGATTTTAATAATAAATTTACCGAGATTTCAAGGTTCTTCAGTTACAAGAGAAGGGCGCTGTGAGTTTGTTTGTAATTATCGAGTTGATACTCCGGCAACATTATTAATAATAGCTTCCCTCCTTAGGGATCAAAACCACGAGATTGATTTCATAGATACTAATGCTCTAGATTTGGATTATGAATATATAAGAAGCTTTATAAAAAATAAAAATCCTGAATGTGTTATTTTTACTTTTAATTCTTGGATTATTGATTTCGATTTAAAAATTTGTGAAATTGTTAAGCAATTAAATCCTTCTTGTAGAACAATAGGATATTCTTGGTTCGCAAAAAAACAACCTGTAAAAATTCTTAACAAATTTAAATACTTAGATATTCAAATAATCGATGACCCATTTTCTATAATTGAAAGACTAATTAGTTCCATTGATAAAGGAGTGGATCTTGAAGAGATAAATGGGATTGCTTATCGAAAAAAAAATAATGAAATTAAAGTGAATAAAAATCTTAGCTATAAAAAAGGTTTTGATAAACTACCCTTACCTGCATATGGTTTAATTAAATCATTTAAACCCTATTATCTATACACTCCTTGGATAAAGCCATATGCATTAGTTTATGCTGGAAGGGGATGTCCTTATACCTGTGCATATTGCCCTGATGCGAATACCAAGTATAGTGGGCGCTCAGCAAATGAGATTTTTGAGGAATTAAAAGTTTTAAAAAAGATTGGAAGAATAAAATACGTGTGGTTTTATGATCAGGTATTTACAATTAATCGAAAACGTGTAATTCAATTCTGTAATAAGATAATTGAAGAAAAACTTAAGGTTAATTGGTTTTGTGACACGAGAGCAGACTTAGTGGATGAGGAACTTTTAAAACTAATGAAAAAGGCAGGTTGTATAGGAATTGCGTATGGTATTGAATCTGGTTCTCAAAAAATCTTAGACAATATGAATAAATCAATTAAAGTTTCTCAGGCAATTAAAGCCTTAGAATGGACAAGAAAAGCAGGGATTCCAATTCAATTAAATTTAATTTTGGGCTATATTGGAGAGAATAAAAATACTCTTAAGGAAACAGCGAAATTTATTCGATTAACCCATCCTGAAATTCTACAGATTTCATTTTTAATTGCGATGAGAGGGACTGAATTTACAGAATTAGCGATAAGGAAGAAATGGATAGTTTCTAATTCAAGCGAGAATGAATGTATATCAGAACTTCAGATAGATAGGGATCGCTATAAACCATATCAATTAAACTACCAACAAGTAATAAAAGAATTTTATAAAATCTTGTTTTTAGATATAAGATGGTGGATTAATGGTATAAGGATTTTAGTTAAAACTTACCAATTGATTTTCCCACTTTTTAGTATAATTATAAATAGAACAAAATCAATAAAAATAATCTAATGAAGACAAATTATACCATTGATTTATTAAGAGGTATCGCAATAATTCTAGTTATATTAGTGCATACTTTTGCATATTATTTTCATTATGCTACTGAAATAATTTTTTATATTCCCGTAGTTGATCATATAGCTCGATCTGGCGTACCGATTTTTATATTCATTTCAGGTTTTGTGTTATCCTTAAAATATTGGGATAATTTTAAAGTTAAAACATTTTATAAAAAAAGATTTTTAAAAATTTTACCACCATATCTTTTCTTTTGTTTTGTGTATGTTGTCATACCAAGGTTAATTGATGGAATGCCTATAGATTTCACGTTTGAAGATTTTCTTAATATTTTTTTTGATCCATTCCGAATCTTTTATCATTTCTGGTATATCGGTGTTATAATATCCATTTATCTTTTTTATCCATTACTTCTAAAGATTTTTAAGAGATTTAAGGATCATTTATTCTATGCTTTGCTTGCTTCAATTTTCATTCAGATTATTTATAATATATTTTTACCTTCAATTATTGATGCTCTTGAGCCTTTACGAAATTTATACATCTTATATAAGTTTTTATTTTGGTTTCTATTTTATATATTCTTACGTTATATCGCCTTTTTTGTGTTAGGTGTTTACATTAGTAGAAATTATGATAGGATAAGATTGAAAGTCAAATATCTTTATATTTCAATTATCCCCGTTATTACTCTCATTATAATGGGTGAATTTATAAATAAGTTCGCTTTAGAACCTTTTTTCTCAATTTCCATAATAGTATTTTTCTTATCGTTGTTAATTAATAAAAGAAGTATTTTTTTGGAGGAGGTTTCTAAATATTCTTATGGGATATATTTAATTCACGCGCTAATACTGTTCTATATTGGTAATACTTTGATCCAATATTCTAATTATTGGTTTTTTTATGTATACACCTTTATTCTAACACTTTCGATTTCTTTTATAATTATATATGGTCTTAGTAAAATCCCAAAATCTCATTTTATTTTAGGTTACTCTCTAACGAGGGAATAATAAGTATAATTATAAATAGATCATAATCAATTTAATTTATTTAATGGAGACAAACTATTCATTTAACTCATTAAGAACAATAGCTCTATTTCAAGTTATATTGATCCATGTTTTTGCATATTATTCCTTTAGAGCTACTGAAACACTCTTCTATATTCCCATACTTGATCATATAGTCCAATCTGGTGTACCAATTTTTATTTTCTTATCAGGATTTGCTTTATCCTCAAAATACTGGGATAATTTCTCTATTAAAACCTTTTATAAAAAGAGATTTATCAGAGTTTGGCCTCCATATCTATTTTACTGTTTTTTATATAGCATCCTACATCCATTAATAAATGGAATGGCAATAGAATTCTCACTTGAAGATTTTATTAATATTTTTTTTGATCCCTGGAATTTTTTTTATCATTTCTGGTATATTGCTCTTATAAGTTCCTTTTATCTTTTTTATCCATTACTTGTGAAGATTTTTAAAAGATTTAAAGAAAATTTATTTATTGTATTACTAGTTTCAATTTTAATTCAGAGTGTTTATAGAATAGTTTTACCCTTAATTAACATTAGTCTTGGGAGTTTAAGTGAATCGTTCATAATATTTAAAATTATATACTGGCCTTTAAAATATTTTTTCTTTAGTTACATCGCACTTTTTACTCTTGGAGTTTATGTTAGTAAGAATTTGGATAAAATAATTTTAAAACATAAATTTTTCTATCTTTCAATAATCCCGGTTATCATATTTACTATAATAAGTGAATTTATAATGAGAGAACATTTAGAACCTTTTTTTTCTATTTCGATAATACTTTTTTACTTATCATTTTTAATAAATAGGAGAATTCTATTCTTAGAGGTTATATCTAAATATTCTTATGGGATTTATTTGATTCATGCTATTGTATTAGTATGCATAAGCAGAAGTTTGAATTTATACTTTAATTATTGGTTTTTTTATTTATATGCCTTTATTCTCACATTTTCTATTAGCTTTATAATTATTTACGGTCTTAGTAAGATTCCAAAATCTCAAGGTTTAATTGGGGTCAATAGAAAAAATTAAAATAATAATCATCCAATGTTGCCTTATAGTGGAAAATTGAGACTTTATTCTTGTTGTTTCATTCTTAATAGTGCTTCATTAATAGTTAACGGGTTAACTTTTAATAAGCCCTTTGCTTTACTAACATCTAAACAACAGCGCATTGGTCTATCTGATGCTTGTTTAAATGTATCGCTAGAAACTGGCGTTATCAAATCTTTATCAATATTGAAAATTTCAGCAATCATAAGAGTAAATTCATACCGGTTTATACATTCCTTACCTACAGTGTGAAAAATTCCATTAAAATTGGAATTAGCAAGGGCTAATAAATATTCAGCTAAATTATCTGCTAAAGTGGGAGTACTCCATTGATCGGTGACAATTTTAAGATTTTCACCCTTTCTTAATTTATTTAGTGCCCAAATTACAAAATTCATCGTTTTACCTGAGCTTGAATTCTTCCCTGCAAGTTCACCAGGGTTCCATCCAAAAACCAGACTAGTCCTAGCAATGGCATAATCGATCCCAGAGTGAGAAAGCCTTTCTTCTGCTTTAAGTTTAGAAACACCATAGTAATTTAATGGATTAGTTTCACTTTCTTCATTATAATCTTTAGCTTTCCCGTCAAATACATAATCAGTAGATATAAAAATAAATCTAGAATTAATTGCTTTACACCAGTTAGCTATATTCATAGTACCTTCTACATTAACATTCCAAGTCTCTTCTTGGTGTGTTTCACAATAATCAACGTTATGCAGAGCAGAACAATCTATGATTATGTCAGGTTTAATTTCAGTTAGAAGTTGTTGAGTTTTTTCTTTATTGGTTTTGTCTAATAGAAAAGTTTCGCATTTATCAATTATTAATGGGCGTTTATTGTAGGTACCATATACTTCATAATTATTACGAGATAACTCTGCTAATTTATATCCAGCAAGACCGCTTATACCAATAATTAATAACTTTTTCATAATTTATTACTCATCCATTTAAAAACTATAAATATTAAAGCTAACTAAAAACTATCTATTAAACAAGATATTAATCTATTTCACAGTAATAAATATAAGTTGGGAGAAATGATTGAAGGCGTATTCATTAGAGATATCAAAAAATTCCTTGACGAGAGAGGTTTTTTTTCAGAATTATTACGAGAAGATTGGAAAGAATTGTTAATTGAAGATAAAATCGTTCAGTTTAATCTTTCAGTTAGTTATCCAGATATAGTGAGAGCTTGGCACAGACATTTAAAAGGACAAATAGATTATTTCATATGTGTTTCTGGCGCTGTTAAAGTATGTGCATATGATGATAGAAAGAATTCACAAACATTTGGTGAACTTGATGAAATTATACTTAGTGAAGAAGACTTAAAAATTGCTAGAATACCAGGCATACTTTGGCATGGATACAAAGCAATTGGAATAAAACCAGCTAAAATATTATATTGTGTCAACAATCTCTATAATTATAACGATCCGGATGAGGAAAGAAGAGATTGGAATGATAAATTAGTAATTCCTAAATCTATAAATGGAAAAATTAATGATCCTAGAGTTGGCAAACCCTGGGATTGGTATTTTTCACCAAATAAATAATTAAATAAATAAATCTTATACTTTTATACTTCAAATAATTTGAAAAGATAAAAAATGAGTGTTTTAGTAGTTGGTGGAGGGGGATATTTAGGCAGTATTTTAATACCTCAACTTCTTGAGCATGGTTATCAAGTAAAATGCCTAGATAAACTTTTCTTTGGAGAAAAACCTATAGAATCTTTTAGAGATGAGATAGAACTCATAAAGGAAGATATACGGACTTGTAGTCCTTCAGTACTTAAAAATATTGATGTCTGTATCAATCTAGCAGCCATTTCTCAACCTGATCAATCTCAGGTTATAGATACAGAATTATATTATGAAATTAATCATGAAGGTTGTGTTAGGCTAGCAAAATTATGCAAAGATAATGGTATTGAACGATTTATATTTACATCGACTTGTAGTGTATATGGATTTCAAGAGGGTATTATCAGTGAAGAAAATAATCCTAATCCCTTAGAAGCGTATGGAAAATCTAAAGTAATGGCAGAAAATGATCTTCTAAACTTAGCAGATGATAATTTTGTAGTTACAATACTCCGCCCGGGGACTATGTATGGATTTTCACAAAAAATGAGATTTGATCTAGTTGTAAATGGAATGACATGGGCATTACAAGAATTTAAAAAAATAAATGTGATGAGAGATGGCAATCAATGGCGTCCTAATGTTCATGTGAAAGACGTAGCTAGATTAATTTTAAATTTACTTGAATTAGGAGAAGGAAAAATACAGAAAGAAATATTTAATGTAGGAGCTGATAAACAGAATTATCAAATTTTACCTCTCGCTAAACTTATTGGGGATTCTATAGGTATTAAGTATAAATTAGGATGGTATGGAGAACCGGATACTAGATCTTATCGAGTAAATTTCTCAAAACTTAAAAATAAGTTAGGTTTTAAGATAAAGCATACTGTTGAAGAAGCTGCTAAGAATGTTTATAATGCATTAGAAGAGGATGAGACTAAAAAAGATGAAACTACTTCTATTGTTGGGTGGTATAAAAAAATTAGTGATGAGGGTCTTGTAAAGGTACTAAATAACTAATTTTTATTATTATTTAAGTATTTAGACATGAATTCGTTGCATCTTTGGAGAGTTTTAAATGTTCCCGCATCTGACCAAAATCCTCCTACTTTTTTAGCTTCAGTTTTGCCCATTTTTATATAATAATTGTTTACATCAGTGATTTCTAATTCATTTCGGTTAGAATACCCAATTTCATCAATAACTTGTTTGATAACTTTAAAAATTTGCTCGTCATAAAAATATAAGCCAGTAACGCATAAATTTGATTTAGGTTTAGTTGGTTTCTCTTCAATACGTATGATTTCCTCTTTCTCATTTAACTCTGCAACTCCAAACCTTTGGGGTTCAGATACTTCTTTTAAAAATAAAATGCAGTCGTATTCCATACTTACTTCAAATTCTTCTACTTCCTCCTTAAAAGTGTCTTCAAAAATGTTGTCACCAAGGATTACTGCTACTTTTTGTCCGTTTACTATTTTTTCAGTTAAATATAATGCTTCTGCAATTCCTCCAGCTCCTTGTTGATAAACATAATTAAAATTAGCATTAAATTCTGAACCATCACCGAGTAGTCTAATGAAATCGCCTACACTTTCTCCTCCAAGTACGATGGTTATATCATAAATACCTGAATTAGTAAGTGTTCTAATTACTTTAAAAATCATGGGTTCATTATACACAGGTAATAGATGTTTATTAGTTACTTTTGTGAGAGGAGATAATCTTGTACCGTATCCACCTGCTAAAATAATACCTTTAATTGTGAATCACTTCTTAATTTCGTTTCTAAATTGATTATGAAAAATAATATGGATAATTATAATTTGATTATTATTAATTTAGATTGATTAATTAATTAGTTTTATGAACAAATCTTCAAGAGATAGTGTTTGTTCACTTATTCTTAAGACCTTATATTTAGATAAAATTTCGCAGAATTTTGCATAATTTTCTCGTTGATTTAATTTAACAACTAAACCATTATTTCCTTCATTAATTACTTTTATAAATTCTTCTTGGTTTAATTTTTTCTTTAATTCAGACCTATTATCAATAATATCAACAAATATTTTTATATCTGATTCGGTTAGTGTTTTTACTTCATTTTTAGTTCCGATTTTTAATATTTTTCCAAAATTAATAAAAGCAATACGATCACATAATTTTTCTACTACACTCATATCATGACTTGTTAGAAATATTGTTTTATCTAACTTTTTTATCTTTTCTACAATAAAATTTTTTGAGTTCACATCTAATCCTAAGGTTGGTTCGTCTAAAAATAATATATCTTGTTCCAACAATAGAGTTCTACACAAAGCTAACTTCATTTTCATACCACTTGAAAATGTCTCAACATATTGGCCAAGCCAATCAGTTAATCCGAATTCTTCTGCCATATCAGTAATTTTTTTCTTATAATTTTGAATTTTATAAATTTTGGAGAAAAATTTTAAATTATCATATCCCGTAATTCTATAGTATAACATTTCACTAGCAAACATTATTCCAATTGATGGTTTAACTTTTTTTGGTTGAGTGGCAACATCAAAACCATTAATTGTCGCATAGCCACTTGTAGGTTGCTTAATTGTTGTTAATATTTCAATTAAAGTAGTTTTTCCCGCTCCATTAGGGCCTAATAAACCAAAAATTTCCCCTTTTTTAACTGAAAGATTTATTTTATCTAATGCTTGGAGGTATTTCCACGGACCTCTTATTTTATATTTCTTTGAAAGATCTACAGTCTCGATTATCTTATTCATAATACCTAATATCCTGTTATTCCATATTTTTTGTATACTGAATTAAATAAAAAAACTCCTATGAAAGGGAGAATTATTGATGTGGCAATTAAAGTTAGGAAATGAAATGAATAAGAACTTATTGTCAGAAAAACATTATCTTCGATCCACGTTATTCTTAAAAAGTCAAATATATAGTAAAGCGGATTTAGATTTATTATATTTTGTATGAAATCGGGAAAAAGCTCAAAAGGATAAGAAATACAACTGAACCAAAAAACAAACATCAATAAAAAGGATAAAACACGCCAAATATTTTCGTTTGATATAGCAAAAATTCCAAAAATTAACCCAACACCACTAAAAATTAGCGCAATTAGTAGATATAATGTTAAGATAAATAAAATAGTTGGTATTGAAATTGGTATAACTATTATCCCCCAAATAAAAAATATTGAAAAAGGAATGGAAATCATGACTAAATGTGAAAAAAATATTCCAAATAAAAGATTGAATCTGTTAAAAGGTCCAACAATTAGTGCAGGAAGAGTTTTCCAAAATTTTTCAGCACGAAATTCACCGGGGAATCTTCCTGTTATACCTGATATATGTGAAATATTATGAGCAATAAATTGATAGAGGATAAAATTACTAGATGTCCATAAACCAATATTAACTCTAAAATCAAAAATATTTTGTAGTATAATAAGAGGCATAAAAATAGCAATAATCTGATTAATATACCCAATAAATAAACCAAGCTTATATCTTAGAGATAATTTTATATTTTTCTCTGTTAATGCTAAAATTTGAGAAAGATTTTCCTTAATAGTTTTAAGTTTATACATTTTTCCTAATAGACGAATTTAATTTGTTAACACAGTTAAAATAATTATTTTTCATTACATTATTTTTTCCATTATTATGATTTTAAATATTTGCAGAAAGTTATAAATGCTCTCTTTTTAATGCTTTTCCTATGCATAAAACACTTGCACAGGAAACCCATGGAGAAATCTTTTCTAGAATTCGAGATATAAGCTTTCCAAAAGGATTAAGTTTGAAGTTAACACTATATAAAGCCCTTAAGAAAGGAAAATCTACAGCTAACCCAATTGCATGGTCTTTTGAACCATGAAAATCATGAGGAACCGTTTTAATTACCTCAAAATTTGATTTTTTTAAAAAATTTTGTAGTTCTTTTATGGAAAATCTATATTCCTCGAAATGATAATACTTTTTCGTTTTTCCTCGCCCTGATCTATCTAATTCGAAGATTTCACTTTCATCCTTAGCTCCTGTCATATAAGATAGCGCTTTTTTGAAAATTCCATGGAGCCTGTTAATAATATTTTGAACCGGTTGTATTATGATTTTCCTAATAATATTTACAGTTGGTGTTGATAAAAAAACTAATCCATTTGGTTTTAAAACCCGATATGCTTCATTTAGTGCTTTGAGAGGTCCTTCTTCAAAATGTTCAACAACACCCATAGAAATATACGCGTCAAAATAATTATTAGGATAATTCAAATTTAAAATATCTCCTAATTCAACTTTTAGCGAATTATCATATTCTTTTAATTTTTTGATAGAAAGTTGATTATTATCAACTCCTATAATATCATACCCCCTTTTATTAAGATAGATAACCCATTTACCAAATCCACAACCTGCATCGATTATTTTTCCAGTCTTTGGGATAAAATAATGAAACATAACTCTTGGTGCAGTTTCTATTTTAGTTGCAGCTAGTTCTTGTTCAATCGTCCTTGATGTCCACATATCATCCCATAAAGTAAATTTAGGATTATTATCAAAAAAAAATAATTTTCTCATTTTTTCTTTTAATTCTTTTATTTAAATGATATATTACTAATTGCTTTTTTAATTAATTTTTTTTCATATTTATTTGTTAAATTAGTTAATTCTTCTGTATCTTTCATTTTCTTTAAATAATTCTTAAGACCAAATTTCATTTCTTTATATTGTTCATTTTTTGTATTGATTAAATTAATCCTTTCACCTGGATCATTTAATATATTATAAAATTCATCGATCTGATTACCATAACTAATTAATTTATATTTTTCTGACCTTAAGAAATAAATGTTATTTAATAGCTTCGGTATTAAATTCTCATCAACTTGCCTTCTATGGTAATTTAAACGATTTAGCATTTCATTTTTGTCCTTAAGAAATTCACCAAAGATATATTTCGGCGTTGAATTATTATCAATCTGGGTGATTAATGATTTCTCAATATTTAAGTATTCATTATTTTTTTCTGGGATTCCTGTAAGATGGAGGATTGTATGAAATAAATCTTTTAATTCAACTTGGTTTTCAATTGTCTTTCTTTTGAAGTAATTATTATATATAATTAATGGAACTTTAATTAACGGTTCATAAACACTGTGAAATACACCATGCGTCCAATAGTAATGATCATCTAGACTTCCTAATAGTTCTCCATGATCTGATGTAATTAATAGATAGGTATTATCTAACATCCCATATTCCTTTAACTTTAGAAATATTTGTTTAATGATCCAATCACAATAAAAAACACTTGAGTCATAGAGTTTGTTCAATATTAATACCTCAACCTCAGAAAGATGTTTTGAATTCATGTTTATTTTTATGAAATTCTCTAGAGGGAACAATAGAAGATGTTTAATGCTTTTAAAATCATCAATTGAAAGTCCAAAAGTTTCAAGAATATTCTGTGAAGATAGATAAGGGGCATGAGTAACCATTAAATTAAAAAATAGGTAAAATGGTTTACCATTCCTTTTTAATAAAATATTTTGGAGATTTAATTCAATTTTCTCTAAAGGATTTACATATCTGTCTCGAATCCACCGTTTCCAATTCAAATTCTTCAAAATTCTATCTAATATAGTTTTAAATTTATGCCAAAAACTAAACCAAAATCCTTGTTTAAGAATTGCTTTAACATATCGATCAATTTTGTCTAAAATATTATCTTTAAATAATAATTCCCAATTTAAAATAGTATAATCAAATCCTCTGAATAATCCTGCTTCTTTAGTTAAATATGGATTTTCTGTATATAAAAATGTATAATAGCCTAAGTTTTTTAAAATCTGAGGCAATAATGGAATCTTTTTACTTAATTCATAGATATTTTTAGTTAGAATATAATTTTGGTTCTCATAAAGTCCTGTAAACAATGAAAAATGAGATGGTAAAGTCCATGTACTATTGGCAATGCAATTTTTAAAATATATTGACTTATCTAATAAACTATTTATAAAAGGAGTAAGATATTTATTTTCATTTTTAGAGAGAATTTTATCCGCTCTAAATGCATCCAAAACAATAACAATAATATTTGATAATTTCAGTTTGATTAACCATCGTAGATTTATTATCTGAATATGTTAAATTTAAATTAAATTTTTTTAATAGAACCTTTTCACATCCTTAAATCTAGGTATTTTAGAAACTAAAGAATTTTATTTTTTATAATAAGCCCAATGCCTGCCCATTGTTCATTATCCTTACTAATTATTTCTTTGTATTCATAATTACCTTTAATTTCATTCCAAAAATTAAAAACTTTACAATTTGAGTCTGGAAGGTGTTTAACGATATCATGAAATGCGATTATTCCATTTTTTGCAACAAGAGAAACATAAGCTTCGAAATCGTTTTTTACTCCTTCATATGAATGATCCCCATCAATAAATAATAGGTCAACTCTATTCTGCTTTAATATTTTCTTTATTTTCTTCACTGTAGATGATTTATGAGAATCTTTTCTAATGAAGTGTATTTTTTGATGTCTCAATCTGTATAACTTATAGAATGGTATTTTTGCGGGGGAATAACTAGCATAGTCTCTTACTATCGGGAGATCAATTGTTATTATTTTAGCATCAAGGGAAGCGAATTTAGAAAAAAAGAATAATGTTCCGCCTTCTGAAGTTCCAATTTCAAGGATAATCTTTGGCTTATTTTTTTTTATTTCATTTATGAATTCAATTAATTCTTCCTTTTTTTGATGCATCTTAACTGTAACTTTGTATCGGGATTTTTTAAATAAAGTATACTGAAAATTATCAATTAGATTATAAAGTTCGTCAAGGGTCCTGCAATATGTAGTTAACTTTTTTAGTTTTAATCCTGCTAAAAAATAAACTAATCTAAGATAGAAATTAACAGAATCAATGCAATCAAGGATAATTCTACCTTTAAAATGTTTTTGAACTCTCCAGAATAAATTTATCATAAGATTAACATTACTAATTCAAATTCAAAATTAAATAAAATGTGCTTAATGATAAATCAAATTTAAAATATTAAATATTTTTATTTATTCTAAATTGATTTTGATAAACTACAAGAATCTGTTTAAGTAGAAGCAAAATGACTTATTAGACTAGTAAAATTTAAGATAATTGAAGAATTTTCAATTTCAAATCTATCTATTCAACTCTCAAGGCTTCCTTATGGAAAAATTAGTTTCTGTAATTCTAATAAATTTTAACAATTATCACTATACTATCGAATGCTTAGAATCATTAACTCATCAAACTTATAATAATTTTGAAATTCTACTTTTGGATAATGGTTCAAAATATCATTTATTCTTGGAATTAAAAGAAAAATTAGATCGATTTAGAAATAGGCTAAATATAAAATTGCTACGAAGTGAAAAAAATTTGTATTTTGGTGCAGGAAATAACAAAGCAATTAAAATAGCTAGAGGAGAATTCATTTGCTTATTAAATAATGATACTGAAGTTGAACCAGATTTCATAAAAAATATGATTATTTTTTTAGAAAATAATTCTCAAGTAGGTATGATTGCACCTAAAATCAAATTATTCTCAAAAAAGGAACTTATTTGGACTACAGGAGGGCAAGTAAATTTTAATACTGGAGATGTTGTTACCAATAGAGGATATTTAGTATCTGACCCAAACGATAAAAAATATAATGATATCGAACCAATTGATTTTGCCCCTGGAACTGCACTTTTTGTACGAAAAGCATATTTAGAGAGAATTGGCTTAATAGATGAAATATATTTTATGTATTGGGAAGATCCAGATTGGAATTTTAGAGCTAAACAGCTTGGATATGAAAGCTATTATGTTCCTACAACTATAGTATATCATAAAATCCCAATATTAAGAAGTGTTCATGATAAACGACAAATATTCAATGATTTCTTTTTTAAAAGGAATAAACAGATATTTGTATGGAAATTTGCATCCTTGAAGCAAATAGCAAAATTTTATTCTATATTTTTTTATGTATTATACTTCGATTTTGTTAGAAGATTAAGGAGAAAAGAATTTTTTGTTCTATATGTAACTATATTAGCTATTTGGAAGGGATTCAGAATTGGGTTAAAGAGGAGAATTCAGAGGTCTTGCAGAAAAAATTTAATCAAAGATTACAAGTTTGCTCAAAGACTTCAGAATGTTTTATAAGATTCTGTCTGAATTAAATAAATATATTTTAAAGATTAATAATCAATAAGATTTAAGAAAGTAGGATATTTTTTAAGTTCAAATATCGATAATATTTAGGTTAAACTATTTGGGGAAATTAGTCTCTGTAATAATCTTAAATTATAACAATTATATATGCACTCTAGATTGCTTAGAATCATTAACACATCAAAATTATAGTAATTTTGAAGTAATATTAGTTGATAATGGTTCAAAATATAATCTATTTTTAGGATTGAAAAATCAGATTAAAAAATTCAATGATTCTTTAAACTTAAGACTGATTAGGAATAACCTGAATCTTTTTTTTGTAAGCGGATGTAATATGGCTATAAAAATTGCAAAAGGGGATTATATCTGTTTGTTAAATCATGATGTAATTGCACGTCCAGATTTCTTTGAAAAAATGGTTGATTTTTTAGATTCCCATCCGGATGCGGGTATGATTACTCCTAAAATTAGAGTTTATAAAGATAAGGCTATACTTTGGAATACTGGAGCTTATCTCAATTTTAAATCTGCCATAGTAATTGGAAATCGAGGATATTTAGAATATGATCCTCAAAACTTAAAATATAATAATATCGAAACTATTGGATTCGCTCCTGGAACAGCTGTTTTTACAAAAAGAGAAGTTGTTGAAAAAATTGGTTTAATGGATGAAATTTTCTTTATGTACCACGAAGATCCTGATTGGAATTTGCGAGCTCAAATGAAAGGATTTAAATCCTATTTTGTGCCAACGACCACAGTTTATCATAACATTCCTCGCATAATATCAGAAGATAGAATGAGGTTTAATCATCATTTCTTTACAAGGAATTCTCAAATTCTTGTGTGGAAACATGCTAAGTTTATTGATATTCTGATATTTTATTATATTTTCAGTATTTTTAATCTGGGGATATTCTTCTTAAATGTCCTTACAAGAAAGTTTAAATCTATTTCTATAAGACTTAATTCAATTTGGCAAGGATTTAGAATAGGACTGAAAAGACGAACCAACCGCTCTTGTAAAAAAAATATGATTTCTGATTATAAATATGTTAGAAAAATCCAAACTTTTTGAATTTCACTATAAATTATGCAAGTTTAAGTATTTTATTAAGAAGATTTAGCAATATTGTAAAAACATTAAATCTTTTAACACTACCAAGCAAAGAAGGGTCTAAAGTCTTTGATAATTTTTGATAGGATAAAAATTGTGCTTCTTTTTTTGATTTCTCCCTCATTCTCCTTAAATATTTTAGACTAAATATAATCTCCTCATATATTTTAATCCTTAATTTAAATTTTTTTATAAATAGTGAATGTAATAATAGAATTAATTCTACAATTATCATGAATGGTAATATTTTATGAATATTATCTATATTTCTCATAATTACAATAAATCTATTGCGTTCAAGAAAGTAGTAGTGAAAATCATTTAAGGGTTGATTTTGTTTTTGGTGGATTAGAAAAGGATCATTAGTAGTGTAAATTTTAACTCCGTTCCTTAATATCTTTAAGGATAAATCCGTATCCTCATAATACATGAAAAATTGCCTGTAAAAACCTCCCATTTTCAAGAAGAAATCTTTTTTTATAAATAGTGTACCACCAGAAAACCTCTGAGTTTGTTTAATAAGTTTATTTTTAGGTAAAGATTCTCCTATCTCCGGAGTATATGAGAATCCAAGGAAATGATTTTTCGCACCGAAATAATGAATTTTTCCAGTTTCAAAAATTAGTGCTGGAGAGATTACGATTTCTGAATTATCCTTTAAACTATCATAGATTTTTACCAACTTAGGAAAAAAATCATGAGGGAAAAGAACATCCTGATTTGTAATAAACACAAATTCGCCTTCAGAATTTAATACTCCAGAATTACAAGCTCCAGCAAATCCTTCATTGGTGTCATTTTTAATTAATTTGATGTTAATATCGTTTTCATAGGATTTTATTACATTTATGGTTGAATCTATTGACTTATTATCCACAATTACAAGCTCAATTTCTTCTAAATTTGTTAATGATTTTATAGATTCCAGATTTTTCTTGAGACAAGGTGCTCCATTGTAAGACGGAATAATAATTGATATGGTAGAGCTTACTTTCGCCATTCTTAGTGGAATTTTGTTTTTTCTAAAAATATATAATAAATAAAAACAGTAAATTATATTATTAAATTATTTTCCTCAAAAATTTTTAATTATATAATTTACAGAAATTTAATTTTATTTTTAGAGAATAAAATATCGAAAAATTTTAAGAATACTGAAATTAGATGCAACTTTTTAATTTAATTTTCAAGAAACTTGCTCACATAATAAAATTCAGATTACGATTACTAACACTTTTAATTTCTGCATTTTGTCTTGTATTTATTTATTTGAAATTATTCGATATTGAAAATTTCATATGGGCTACAGGGAATTTTTTTCTACTTTCTATTTTTCAACTTATAATTAATTTAAGTGCAATTTTTGTAATATTATTCTTACCTACGTATCCTATTTTTTTTAATTTAATTAAGATTTCGCGTTTTAAATTACGCGAAAAATTAGGGTTAACAATTTTATCCAATCTATCATTTTACATAATAATAGGTTTTGTTGGCTCTTGGATTAATTTCCCAATATCCTTAGAATTTTTTCTTTATAGTTTAACTCTTGTTTATTTTGCATTTTTTATATTGGCTATAATTCAAGGTTATCATAAAGATGGGCATTTTTTTTGGAAAAAAGGTCAGAATTTTGACAAAACCTATGAAATTGATAAAATACCCTCTTTGATTGATCTTATTAAAAAAAAAATATCCCTTAATGGTGTTTTATTAATCATTTTCATTGTATTAATCTGTATTTTGAACTTGGTTAATACATTTTTCTTTGCGGGAGTTGATCCATGGCTCCATCTTTCACTTGTGAAATATATAACAGAAGTAAATTATATTCCAGTTAGTGAATATTTTGGAGCATTAGGTTTACACACGTTTGGAACTGTAATTTACTTTTTTTCTGCAATAGATTTAATTTTATTGCCTAAATGTTTCATATTTTATACTGTTCCTTTATGTTCACTCATTTTATACAATATTTTCATGAGGATATTTAAAAATAAGAATCTAGCTATCTTTGGAGTGTTTTTATTAATTTCTTCTTTTGGTTTTACATGGTTTATGATGGTTCAATTCTGGCCCTCGAGTATTGCTCTAATACAAGGTTTAACTATTTTTTTAATTCTTTACGTGAGATTACAACCCTTAATTAAAGAAAAAATCCCACATAAAGAAGATATTTCACGAGAAATTAAAATTTTGTATGTTTTATCAATATTTATTTTTATTAGCGCTTTACTGACCCATTCCTTGTTAACATTTATTATTCTTATCTCTTTTTTATGGCTTTATTTAATCTATTTTGTAAAAAACTTTAGAAGGGGTTTTGATCTTGTACTTTTAGTAATACTTTTAAGTATTTTTTTAATATTTTATCTTTTTAATATCAGTACTGGACATTTTCAAGTATTCGATCCATTCAGAATTATTCCATGGTACTATATTCTTTTTGGAGGTTTGGGCATCATATTAATATTAGGCCTGATCCTTCTTCAATATCGAAAATCGATTGATTTTTCTTCTGGAAAGTTTAAATCCATCATTCAGGGGCGAACTAGAAGAATTTACATGAAAATTGAGAATAAAATTATATTCCCGTTGATTTTTGGACTAACTATTCTTCTCTCACTCGCGTTTGCTCTGGTTAATCTAGCACTTTTTAATCTATCTATTACTTATGTTTTTTATTTTACAGAAATGTTGCTAATTGGGCTTTTTGCAATATGGGGGATTATGATTTTTAGATATAAACCACGAGGGAAAGCTGTGTTTTTATGGGGATTAGCAATAAATATTTTGTTTGTATTAATGTTAATATACGATGCAATGATTGGGTTTTCTACGTTCTTTTTAAGAATATATTTTATAACTGCAATAATAATCTCAATCGGATTTGTTTCTTATCTCTATAAACTTTTAAAAACTAATTCATTTCAAAAGAGAAAATTCAAGGTTTTCCTAATATTTATTGTTATTTTAGCAGTTTTTACCCAGAATTTATTTGATTTGAGAAATATTGATATTTTTTGTTTGAAAGAACGAGAAGTAAGCTCTATTGAGTGGTATTCTAATTATACATCAGATGAAAATGTTATTATATCCAAGTTTGGTTGGTATTCAATTTTTATTTATTATGATTATCCCTTTGAAGATAAAAATAAAAATCTTAGTTTAGAGTCAATCCACCATTTTCTAACTGTAGATAGGGAGTTAGTACATCCATCTTTACATATTTCTAATGGTTCTAATCTATTAAAAGATTTGAAATCCTCTTATAATACAGAAGTGGTTTTAATTCTCCCGGATAAATATTATTTGCCATTTAATTGGCAATTTTTTGACCAATTAACTCAGGAAGAACTTGAATCTTATTATCGTTTAAATTATTTGAATAAGTTTTATTCTGCTAAGGGAGAAAATGGGGATGAATTATCATTTTATTGGGTTATCTAGTGATAATCCTGCCTACTATTAAGACTAGTATTTCATTATTTTATTATTATTTATTTTTTGATGTTTTGCTAAAATTTTTAGATTTGTAATTACTCTTATTTCAAAAGAAACTGGAGAATATTTCTAATTTTTATCCATTTTATAACCTAAAGCTTTAAGTGATGATATATTGCCAATTTTGAAAGGAATGGATTTTGAGAGCACTAGGAATTGGAATAAATCGTCAATTGAGCGCCATGACCTTTATAATTTTGAATCAAAAATAGATTATACTTTAGAAGTGAATAAAAATAAGAAGACATCTTTTCTAATTGCTACTTATTTATTTATTCCAAGTTCTCTACAGATAAACAAAGACTCATACAGTAAAGATCAATTTTTTTCAGATATAAATAATCGCATAAGGTTTAAAACCCCACAAATATCTATCGATGAAATATTAGAAGAAAAAAACCAGTTTTCTCCAATAACCACTATTATGAAATTAATGTTGGATACTAATTTTGAAAAAATAAAAAGTGAAACTATTACAAAAATTCAAAGAGAATTGTGCCTACTCGCCGATTTGATAAAAGTATCTTTGAGAGATCAATTTAATTATTTTCAAAAAAATCATAATGAATTAAAAAAGCAATCTGACATACCAAATTTGATAAATTCTTATCTCAGATCAATAAAAAAATTACAAAGAAAATTAGAATTAATGGGGACTAAATTCTTAATACCCCAGATCCCTATAGTGTTACGTGAAGCGTTTCAGATCGCTGATGAATATATAAGTTTACAGATTGAAAAGTGGCTTACAAAATTTTTGAAAATTTTTGAAGATAAAGTGTATCAGGAGATCAAAATAAGTATTATTGAGTTAATTGAAAAAGAACAAGAACATCGGGATATTTTAAAAAGCTCATTAATTATTTCTAAAAACAGTACTAACGAAACATTTTCTTACCAAGAAGGAATCATGAAGAAATATGTTCAAAGTGTGTTATATTTAGAAAAAAAGAAAAAGGATCCAAAATCACAATCATTAGAAATTTTTTACTCCATAGCTGCTGGAGTTGCAATGTTTTTCTCACTATTTTTTGGGTTTCTAATCCTCTCATTATTTCCTACATATTCTATTCCATTTATTATCGGCACTGTTGTAATATATATGCTGAAAGATCGAATTAAAGATAATATTCGTGAAGTTTCACAGAGAGCAGTGGGTTCATTATTTCCAGATCAGCGAATTGATATTGTAGATGGTTTTTATAAAGAAAAAATAGGAAAAAGTAATGAAATTGTTAATTTTAAGAAGATGGATAAAATTCCGCCAGAGATTTTAAGAATTAGGAGATCGAGTAATATAAGTTCAATTGAAGAGCGTGGTAAACCAGAAGATATCATTGTATATCAGAAAAAAATTACATTATTTAATAGAAAAATAAAACAATTTCATACTAGAAGAAAAGATATATCAGACGTAATTCGTTTTAATATTAGAAGTTTTTTAAGATATGCTGATGATCCAATTCAATATTTATCTAAATGGAATGTAGATAAAAAAAAAATTGAAAATATTCCCGTTTCGAAAGTATACCATTTAAATCTTGTTTTAAAATTAACATCATTTAAAGGAAAAAAGGTAAATAAAATCCATTACAAAAAGTTTAGGGTTGTAATTGACCAAAAAGGAATTAAAAGAGTTTTAGAACCTGAATTTACTTTATAATTAAGTGTGAACATTCCATCCCAAGTAATTAAACAGAGCTTCTATTATTATGTCTTCAACTTCACTTAATGATGCTGCAACATGATGAGCAAACCCCTCTTTACATACTATCTTTAAAATTTCTTGTAAGTTAGGGATTTTGATTACTCCATATCCTCCAAACGTATCTAAAGGATCATCAGTGTAATTACCCTTAACGACTAAAGCCTTAATTTCTCCATATAAATCATCAGTCTCCACTCGCAAAAGTGTACACGGTTTAGATTTAATACGTCCTTGAATAGCACCGTAACTTACATCTCCACCTTTCAGATCTGAAATTATTGGATGTATAGTCATTCTTGTATCTTGGAAGAACGATTTTGGAAGATTACTACAATGAAATAAAACCATTTTGTTAGGATCATCTCCATAATTGTTATTCCAGTCTAGTATAGCTGAAGGAGTCCCAGAAGCGATTTGTAATATTAACATTCCGATTAAACCAGAGATATCAACTTCGCAAGCAGCAGGTACAAGCCCTTCACTGAACATGCTCATTACTGCACAAGGCACGATTCCGAAATTATCTTGAATACTAGGCCAGCATTGAAAAGCAAAACCATCTAATTCATTTTCTTTCACCCATTCTTCAATTACTACTGCTAATTTTGCTAATTTAACTAGATTATCTTCTGGAATTACTTTTGTAGACGTATAGTTCTTTAAAAATTCTATTTTATCAAGTACTTGCGGATTGTTATTATCTAATTGTTCAATATATCCAAAAATCTCAGATAGATCTATTGGTTCAATACTTATACCATTATACTCTAATATTTTTTCACTATACCTAACCGTTTCAAAAGCATTTGGTCTTGTTCCTATCTGTCCTAATCTAGCTTTTCTGAGCTTTTTAACAATTCTGCATATTTTTTCAAACCTTTTTAGATCTTCTATAAAAGCATCAGATTTGATAGGATTGGTATGGTTTTTGGTTAATGTAAATGGAATTCCATATTGATATAACACACTAGTAACAGATATTTTACCACAGAATGCATCTCTTCTATGACTTCTGTCCATTTTGTCGATTTCATCAGCAGCGGCATGAACTAATACAGGCACATTGAGATTTGAAAGTTTAATAGCATTAGCAATTCCTTTCTCATCTCCAAAATTAGGTAAAATCACCAGAATTCCAAAAATTTTATCTTTATTCCTTTTAAATAAATCAGCACAGATTTTAGCATCTTGATAAGTTTCCACGACCCCAAATTTAGTGTCTTCCTCATTTAAAATAATATAATTATACCCTAATTCACTTAATACTTGAATAATCTCAAGTCTTCCTTCCTTAGCAAGATTGTCGGGAAAGACATCTCGATTACCTACTATTACTCCAAATGTGATTTTTTCTATATTATTTATTTGAAATGCCATTATTATGTTTGATATTTTTAATTAAAAAATTTATTTTAAATGATTTAATTTAAGAATTTAAAACTAAAATAAAAATTTGTTAAATATTCAATGAAATTCGATTTCAAATTTAAGAAGAGGATTAAGGAACTATTAACCCATAAAATAGTTCGATATGCTTTAATCATTCATGGATTCTACTTAATAATCTCAATCATCTTATTTTTTACATTATATAGAGACCAAAATGATTTTATAATATTTTATAACGTAGGAAATGTATTCATAAACGATATTGAGAATCTTTACAATCAATCTTATTATTTATGGGATTTTCGATATTTTCCATTATCAGCTTTGTTTTTTATTCCATTTTCTCTCTTGAATTTTGATTCTGCTTTTATAGTTTTTAATATTTTCAATTTGATTTTGAACTTATTGATATGTAATTTTCTCTATAAAATCATATTTTTAGTTAGGAATGAAGATCATGAAAAGGATGATAAGAGAGTTATATTATATTTATGTATTTACTTAATGGGTTTACCACATGTTTTAAATTATATATACGGTCAAATTAATTTATATATTACATTCTTTATTGTGGTATCACTTTATATTTTTCTAAAATATAAAGATCTTAAATGGCAATTTATCGCAAGCTTAATCTTGGGCATTAGTATTATCATTAAACCTACAGCTTTTCTCTTAATTCCCTTTCTAATTATTATCAATTTTAGTTTAGAGAAGAAAAAGTTCAAAGTTGAGTTTTTAAGAAGTACTGTACAGATAATTGGAGTTATGTTGCCCGTTTTGGTAAATTTTATTCCATTTTTCCTATATCCCACCTTATGGGAAGGCTTTTTAGAGACTAATTTTACAGGTAGTAATCCCGTTGCATTAAATTTTTCTTTTAGTATAACAAAATTAATTACAAATTTCTGTTATTTTTACAATATTCCTTTCAATCAACTTGTTCTTTTTTTGGGAGTTGTTTTATTTATTGGAGGATTAGGATTTATTATTTTTATAATCAGGAGATTTGAGAAAAATGCTATAATCTATGGTTATGCTCTCGGTATTATTATTATGCTACTTACTTACTTTGATTCATGGGATCATCATTTACTTAACCTGACACCAATTTTAATAATAATTATGTTTAATTTGCCGCGACAATCTGAAATAACAGAACCGATTAAGTTAAGTTTGTTTTTCTTTAGTTTCTTCGATCTTGCTTTTGTAGGAATATGGTATTTAATCTATCCCCTATTTCCATATAATTTTGGGGCTACATTCTTTTTGCTAGTAGCTTTCTATGGAATATTTAAGTATTGTCTCATTAAACAAGAAAAGCATAGAAAGGAGGTTTAAGAAATTGAAGAAAAAAAGACTAATATTCAATTCTATAATATTTTTCTTATTTTTAAGCAACCTTGTATCAATTGTGAATGCCTTTAATTATAGTGTAGGTGTTCATGAAGACCAAGAGATCATATGGAGATGTAATTCATGTAATCAAATGGAGATGGAATTAATTTTTGGGAGTGAATGGAATGACTCAGGAGTGTTTGTTAATTTAACTGTAGGTTCACAAATGAAATGGCAAATTAATAGTTTTGAAGTAAATCAATCCTTCTCAAAAATTAATTTCAGTGTTTGGTACTGGACCAGAGAGAGTATTTGGGGAACAAAAGATAACGAATCTGTAATAATTTACAATTTCAATTCTATGGAATCGAATTTTACAATATATACATCATTAGTCCCTTTTTGGTTCCCCGTTCCTGTAGGTGAATTTATGGGAAACTTAGAATTAGTTGAATGGTATGATGTGGATAACAGAGTTTTACCTACTATAAATGTTGAAATTGAAGAAGATGCAATATCACTTGGAGTTCCTCAGAAGAGGATCAAAATTATTGCAATCTATAATGATCAAGGTATTTTATACTCCTATAAACTCTATACTGCGGGAAATGTAGTTATTGTGGATATCTCTCTTGATTATATTCCAATTTATGTATTACCTACGTTAACAGGATTATTAGTTGTATTCTCTGTAAGCATAATTATATATATTTTTAAAAATAGAAGAAAAACATAAATCTAATGAAAAAGAAATAGGGTATTCAAATATGGATATTAAACAACAGTTTCGCAAGATCAAAAATAGATGGAGGGCTCTATGGGAACAAAAAATATTTCGTTTCACTATTCTTATTCATGGATTCTTTTTTATCTTATCATTGATCTTAACCCTTGCCTTTTTTAGAAATCTAAATGATTTTCGAGTTTATTACAGAGTAGGAGAACTTTTTATAACAGATATTAATGGTTTATATGATCCTTCAAATTATATTGATATGTGGCCATTTAGATATTTTCCAATTTCAGCTGTTTTCTTCGTACCATTTTACTTATTAGGATTCGAATTGGGTTTTGTTGTATTCACGTTATTCAATTTATTTTTGAACGTTTTGGTATGTCATATTCTATATAAAATCGTAATTCAAATAAGAAAAAAAGATCATGAAAAAGATGATAAGAGAATTATCATGTATATTTGTTTATTTCTAATGGGATTACCAAATCTTTTCAATTATATATTGGGTCAAATTAATCTATATGTAACTCTACTAATTTTATTATCTCTCTTTCTATTTTTAACTCGTGAAAATCTAAAATGGAATTTAATATCTAGCATCATTTTAGGATTAAGCATAATTATTAAACCAATTACTATTTTCATGATTCCTTTCCTATTAGTTGTTAGGATAAGCTTTAAACCAAGAAGTTTCGAATTAAAAGCAATAAGAAGTATAATCAGAGTAATTGGAGTGATATCACCATTAACATTAAATATTTTCTTCTTCGTGTTTTACCCAGCTCTTTGGGAAGGATTCTTAACGACTAATTTTACAGGGAGTGATCCTATAATGGTCAATCATTCTTTTAGTTTGACCAAGATAATATTAAACTTTTTTGTCTTCTATAGTGTTCCTCATAATCCATTGTTAATATTTTTAATTATTTCATTTATTATAGGGGGATTCGGGTTTATAAGTTATATTTTTCGAAGAATTACTGAGAATTCTATTATTTTTGCGTATCTTTTTGGTATTTTAATTATGCTCCTTGTATATTATGACTCTTGGCCACATCATCTATTAGTTTTAACACCAATTCTAATAATTCTGGTATTCTATTTACCCCGAAATTCTACAATAACAAGAAAATATATAAAACCTAGTTTTTTCTTTTTAACTTTTTTTGATTTGGCATTTATGGGAATTTGGTTTATTACTCAAAATTGGTTTCCATTTAATCTCGTTAGTACTATATTTTTATTAATTATTCTTTACGGGACAGTTAAATTTTGCTTAACTGAAGATTCGAATTATTAAAAAAGTTGATCTTATTTATTAAATATTTGAAAAATATTTAAAATAGGGAATTCTAAATATAATCATAGAGAGTATATTAACATTAAGTTAATTCCAACAATTAATAGACAAATTATCAATTTAAAAGTAAAATGTTTCAATTTTATCCACCACCGCTATTATTGATTTTTACACCGGCTTTTCTTTTGGGAATTTTACACACATTAATTCCATGTGAAGATAAAGCAATATTTTTTTTCTGGTCTTTTGGTATTTCAAAAACACCAAAACGCAGTCTTTTTATATTAATGTTATATGGATTAGGGTTGATATCTTCTAATTTGATATTGGCAGTTATCACCATAGTAATTAGTTTTATTCCTCAAATTTTGATTCCACATATAATTCCAGAGGCCACTACAATAAACTTTTTTGGGGCTTTAACTTCAATGTTCGCGGGAATCATAATATTATTCTTTATAACAAGAAGAGGTTATATCCCTCATTCAAAAAGAAAGGAAGAGATTTTTCAGTTTAATTGGGAAAAAAAAAAGACTCCATATCTGTTTGGAATCCTAGCTGGGTTTGCTCCCTGTATCTTTGAATTCATTATATATACCCAATGCTTAACTTATTCATTAAATCCCCCCTTTGGTTTTATTGATGGAATCTTTTTAGTATTATATTTTTCTCTGGGCACATTTGTAGGATTGTTTCCAATAGCATTGGCAAAACATGGTACATCTCAGATTATGAAATCTAAGGAGACTAAAAAGAATTGGATTTTAATAGTGATGATCTTAATTATCATTGCTTTTAATTGTATTGTATTAATACTTTCATTTCTAGGAATACGAGTCTTTCCAGAAGTATCTATTTAGATAATTTTGGATTTAAATTATTGAATTTAATACAAAATTTAAAAATCTATAGATAATTCCATTGTTATTGAAACAATAAAATTTGGGCTATATAAAAAATATTAAGCACGAATTTTTTTTATTATATTATAAGTCACAATTTAAAATTTGATATCAAATTATGAAATGCTTATTCTGTGAAAATCAAAGGATCGATTTCACTTGTGAGAAATGTAAATCAAGCTTCTGTATTAATCATATTGCTACAACTGAAATACATGAATGTAAAAAGCATAATTTAATTTACTCTAAAGTAAAAGCAATTGAAAGAAATTATAAATGTACAGTTGTAGAAGATAGTGAATGTCCTGTTTGTAAACATCTTTTAAGATTAGAAAGACTATCTTCAGGACAATATTATTTAGAGTGTACTAATAAAGATTGTCCAGAAACCTGGAATTCATATTTGAAAACACCGGGATTATTCTTCCCTTCAAAAGAAAAACTTGCAAGAGAAGCATTAAGATACAATCTTATTAAGACTAATAGATTAGTTTTATGCAGTAAGAGATTGCGTCATATTGTGGGTAAAGAAGTTTGTCCTAAATGTTTTCTTGATCTATTAAAAATGGCTCCGATTACAAACTTTTCAACAATTATGAATGCTTTTAATATTTCTGCGGAGCAAATGATTAAATTTATTAATAAATATATCGAAGAAGAACGAATCTATGGAATAATTGATCAAAAAAACCAGATGTTCTACTACATATCGGCTGAGATGCGAGAAAAAATATTAGCTAAATTTCAAGATGAAGGAATAATTAAGGTAGCAGATCTTGGAGTAATGCTTGATATGAGTTCTGAAATTGCTTTAAAAGTGATTTATAAATTGATTAATCAGTTTCAAATAAAAGGTTCGTTTTCCCTCAATAAAGATATATATTATACTCAAAAATATATTTTGGATATTCTAATTAAAGAAATTAAAGCTAAGGGAAGAGTATCCCTTAAAAATCTCGCAAATATTTTTAATATCCCAAAAGAACTCGTAAAATCATTTTGTGTTAATTTAATGAGAACAAAAGCAGTGAACGGATTTTTCGCTGATCGTGGAAATGAAATAATTACAGCTAATCAAATTTACAAAGATATTAAAAGCTATTCAAAAGAAACAGGATTATTCGAACTCTCAAAACTAGCTTCAAAATTAAAAATTGCTGTAGAATTAGCAAGAAAAAGCCTTCATGAGTTAATTAAGACAGGAAAAATTAAAGGTCTTTTTACTCAAAGAAGAGAATTTATGACAAATAAACACATGGAGAAAAAAATACGCGAAATAGCCAAGGCATATAGAACCATGCCTTTAAGAGAACTTTCTAATAGATTAGGAGTCACTGAATCAAGTATTGAAGAAAATTTGGCTCAAATTATTTCACGTGGAGATATTGACGGTTATATAGATATGTCTAAGAAAATTTTTGTTGCTTATAGTGTTCCTATGGAAGCTCAAACACATACAAAATCAACAACAAAACAGCCTTCAGACACAGGTAAAATTGAAGTTGTACGTGATTACGATTTCGTCGGTGGACAGTTACATTTCAAGGTAGCTGTTCGAAATAATAGCAGTATGGCAATCAATACTGTAAAAGTCATTTTAGACGTTCCTTCAAGTTATAATGCAAAAAGTCCCCTCATTACTGTTCCTGTTATAGAAGCAAAAAACTCTAGAGGTGTCGACTTCTATTTGGAGCCAAAGGAATGTGGAACATCAAATATTACCGGTGATGTTATCTACAAAACAGCTAAAGGCGAAAAAAGAACCGTTCACATAAGAAAGAAATCTGTTCAAATCAAATGTCCTCTTGTTGTGTCTTGTTTAGCTACAATCGAGGATGTCCAGATTGCAATCGCAGATTTACCAAATGATGCTCGAGCATTTCTAATTGCAGATTTAGATCCACGATTAGCTTTTCGAGCAGCAGTAAGAACGATCAAACGTTTTGAAGTAAGTACGGTAACCTCTCACGAAGGGAACGATGCGAAAGGAAAGTATGAAGCAGAAGCTTGGTTCTGTAGTGAAGCAAAAGTCGGGGGAGGTAGAATTGTTACACGCATTTATGTGTCTGACGTAAATCAGTCGATGGAGGTTAGAGTTTGGTGTAATCATCCAGGTCAATTAACGGGATTCTTGGCAAAGGTAATCGAGCTATTATTTGAAGAGATCAACCTTATTCGGAAGATCAAATCGGAAGAACGAGAAAAAACAATCGATGTCATGGCAATAACCCAAAATTTAGCAGAGATGTCAGATTATTGTATGCTAAGATGGAAAGCCCAAAACATTAGAACTAAACTGCACGATACTTTTGTTAGAGTACGAAAAATAATGGGAGATAAAGAAGCTATTCTTGGGAGAATGGAGTTTTGGTTAACTAACTTGAATAAATATGGAAAAGATGATAAAATTACGGATGAAGACGCTGATAAACTTGTGACTGATATTGAGAATTTTCGTAATGTAATTGCTCGTTCTATCAAATTGTAGAGTTATCTTCCCTAAAAAAAGATTTATAAATTTTTAAACCTATATGTTATAATAAAAGCAAATTTTTGGTGTTAAATATTCCGATCATCAGTGTATCATTGAATGAGAATCTGAAAAAATTTATTAATAAACTTGTCTCAAAAAACCAGTATGAAAATAAATCTAAATTAATAAGAGATGCTCTTTTACGTTTGATGTCAACAGAGGATATATCCTCTACTCTAGATGCATTTAGTGATTTTACTCCTGTTACAAAAAACATAATTGGTAATATGATTATTGTTGCTCCTAATGAGTTTAATGTGCAAAAAAAATTGAATAGAATTGAAAGTGAGTATAAAGAACAAATTGTTAGCAAAAACCAAAATTTTCTGAATCAGAATTTTATTACTTTTATGATTTATGACGGAAGTCTTCAAGAATTCCAAAAACTCGTTGTCGAAATAAACAGCATTGAAGAGATAAAAAATTTTAGGTATTTAATTATAAATTAGAATTATCTTCTTATTTTCTGAATATCCAACATAATTATTATAATAAATAAGTTCATTATAATTCAAATTTGGTGATAAAGATTGGGTAAAAATAAATATGGAAAAGGTTTTCAAAAGGGAAAACAGTCAAAGAGTGGAAGTTCTAAACAAGGGGGAGATCCTATTCGAGGGGGAAAAATTAAGGCAAGTCACATCTTAGTTGAGAAGATGAGTATGGCTCAAGAGATTTATGAAGATTTGATGGCTGGTGATAAATTTGAACAATTGGCTAGTCAGTATTCTACATGTTCAAGTAAGAAGAAAGGCGGTAATTTGGGTGAATTTAGTAAAGGAGATATGGTCCCTGAATTTTGGAGCGCGTGTACAAAATTAAAAATTGGAGAAATTTCTCAACCAGTTAGAAGTAAATTTGGATATCATCTCATAAAGCGTACAGGATAAGAAATCTCATATCAGGATGCATCACTTCAGCAGAGCGGAGTTAGGATTGAAAATAAATTTCATTATATAAATATATGAAGAAATATATTATATTAGAATTCTTAACACCACTCTATTTTTTTAAATTGATTTATCATTTAATAAGGTAAATTATGATTCATGATATCAACAATAAAGAAAGAAAAAATAGAAGAAGCTTATATAATGATGGAATTCGGAAAGAATGTAGTAAATGTCATGAAATTAAATTACATCGTGAATTTTATTCGAAAAATAATGGTCTAAGGAATATTTGTAAAGATTGTAATAAAATCATTGTAGCTGAGGAATCTTTTAAAAACAAATTTCTTATTCTTAAGAATATATATAAGGGTAAATTTGATGGAAAATGTTCTAGATGTGATACTAATTTTATAAATCTTCCATCTATTGATTTTCATCATCAAAAAAAGAAATTAAAGCAAAAAAGATGGCGCGACAATCGATTCCAAAACTGGAATGAGCTAATGTTAGTTCTTGAACAAGAAAAAGCTGTACCTTTATGCAAAAATTGTCATTCAATAGAACATGCTGACAATTTTAATGATTTTAAAGATATAATTCTTAATGTGGATTTATTTAAAAACTCTGCAGAAGAAATACATCAAATTGTATACGATTTTGTTAAAAAGTGTAAAAATAAACATATTAAAAATTTTAAATTTCGAGTTATAGAATGGATAAAAAAACGATTTGTAATAGAACAGATCTATAATGGAAAATGTATTGGATGTGGAAATGTATCCGTAAAATACGATTTACCTGCCCTTGATTTTCATCATATTTCAAAAACAACAGAGAGTGATAAATTAAGGTGGAATAGAATTAAAAGATACAGTATTACTGAAATTATAGACTTTCTTATAGAGGAAAAATGTGTTTGTCTATGTTCGAATTGTCATACTTTACTTCATGCAACAAAATTTGTCGTTATCGCAGATGAGATACTAGAGAAACATTACTCAGATCAAGCTAAGGTTTTGTATGAAGAAATATCGGAAAATATTAAAAACTTTGAATTCAAAAGGAGAATATTTAAGAATCCTTTAGAACTGTTATTCAAACAAGGAGAGATTTGGAAAAAGCATATACTTCACATTCATAATCTGAATCAAATTGAGGGAGTTGATATGATTTATTCTGCAAAAATCAAAAATATCCTTAATATTTCCGATCGACATCTAAGAAGAGTTCTTGAAAACTTGAAAAAAAGAAAGTTGATTAAAATTTTCAGAAAAGATGAAAAATCTTACTTAAGATTAACAAATATAGCTCATAAGAAAATTACTAAATTGTTACAGGATGAAAGATATTTTCAGTATTTAGAGCGTATTCGTAAAAAAAATAGCAATAGCCCAGCACGGAATTTCGATACGCGATAAATTCGCTAGTTTTTCGAACCGTGGTCCAGGGGTATCTCCAAGATCTTAGTTATAAAGACTTATCAGGGCCCCCGATGCTTGACCTCTACACCACTGGGCTTTTTCAGAGAATTTCTGAATCTTGTTAATTTGATATTAATAATCTGAAAACTCTAAAAAACCTTTCTTAATTGATATATGTTGAATGATTATTGAAAAAATCCTTCCAAAATATAAATTAATATTTTAAAAAATTTCTTTTTTAAATAAGATAGATTTTTATTTACTGACCTCTATATATATACTGGATTACACCAACTTGATCTGGAGGACACAAAAAGATATCAGTTTAAAAAACTAGTTTTTAAACCCCGTGTGACTGAAAAAAAAACCCCGTAAATATAAACTGAGAATACCTTTTTACATAAATCCTCCTAGTGTAATCCACCCTTTTTAATTAAATAACACTATGATATTGATATAATATCTTAGTTCTATTCAAAGCAAATCAAGTAATGTAATGTGTTAATTAGTTTTACGGAATTTCCCATAAGTTTCATTAAAATACTTATCGGACATTCCCGCGATATAATCACGGGCTATAAGAGTTAATTTATTATCTTTTTTGAGTGGTTTAAAATAAGTATTATAATTTTTATCATCAATATATTCAATATGATCTCGAAAAATAGGTGCATTATAGTCCTCTTCTTCTAGATTTTTTAAAGATCTTACAAAAATAAGTAAAAATCTCTCTTTTAAACTATCTAGAAAAGTTTTTTCAGTTGAAATTGGCTTAAACAAATCTCTTCTGATATAGATATTTTCATAATTAAAAGATTTCAATTCTTTTAAAGCTTCGAAAATTTTATCTGAATATCCTATGACGTCATTATCTAAACTGAAACTAAGTAGATCAGTTATCAAAGTATCTATAATTTTCGTATTTGTATCACCAAGAATCTTTGTACAATATTTAGGAATTTCTTCTCGGTTTATTAGCTTTAACAAAATTGCGTCTTCAATATCTCTTCCTATATAACTAATAGTATCACTAAATCGAGTAACAATTCCTTCATAAGTCATTGGAATTCTTTTAATTTTATTTTCATTAAAACAGTCTTCATATTCTTTAAAATGATCTTCCCATGATTTTCCATTTCTTTTAAGAGGTTTTAGTTGTTGTTCATTGACTTCTCCATCATGGCATAATATTCCATCTAGGACTTGTAAAGATAAATTAAGCCCATTGGCAGGTTGTTCTGGATTTCTTTTTTCAAGATAAGAAAGCCATCGAATTCCTTGAGCATTATGGCTGAAAGTACCCATATTATTTTCTTGACTGATTTCATTGAGAATATCTTCACCTAAATGACCAAAAGGTGCATGACCAACATCATGACCCAATGCAATTGCTTCTATTAAATCTGTATTTAATCTTAACACTCTTCCTATTTGACGAGCAATTCTGGAAACTATGTGGACGTGTAGTGAGCGATGTGTAATATTTGCATTATTAATATCGAAAAATACTTGAGATTTATCAATGTAACGGGCATACGCTTTGGAATGGACAACCCTATCAACATCTCTGAAGAAGGGAGGCCTAATTTCTTGGCTCTCTTCATTATGATATCTGATGGCTTCAGAATCTAATATACCGTGAATACCTACATTCACATCTCTTTTCATTCGAGTTTGCAACAGATCAATTATACGTTTATCCATATTGTTAAGAAATCAATTTCTTAGAATCTATTGATATAAGATTAGAAAGACTATTATAAAGGTTTTTCTAACGTTTTACAAAACTACTAAGATTTTTTACTTCAATTACTTACAATAAACAAAATTATAATTAACCAATCTTAACATCTATAGCTTTGTATGGACAAACCTCCTTGCAACGCATACAAAGATTACATTCACCTTTTCCAGTGAAGAATTCAAATGGTTCATCCAAAATTCTTATTTGTTTAGGACAAACTCTTTCACAATCACCACATTCAGCTCTTCCTACGCATTTAACTGGACTCCTTGATAATTTCAAAAATGAGTATTCGCTAATAACAGAAGATACAGCCGCAAATGGGCAAAAATATCTACAATACAACCTTGGATACCAAACTGATAAAACTAAAAGAGCGATATAAAAAATTGAAATAATGAATACTAGAGGATTTTCAAGAATGGGCATAATACTTCTTTGCTCGATAACCTGTATAATCAAATTGGGAAAAAACACAAAGATAAATTCAGATAAAGAAAAATAGGATAATGGTTTATCTCCAAAATCTCCCAGATTTGTTCTATAATCTATATAAAATGACCAATTCAGAGTTGCTGCTATTGCTAAAGGAACTACAAGTAAAATCACAAAAACCACAATAATATACTTAATTTTTAATAAAGATTTATGGTTTAAGATTCCTCCAGTAGTCTTTATTGTCCTTTTTTTTGTAGGGATTGCAGCACATGCATCTTGGATTGTTCCAATTGGACAGATCCATCCACAGAAAAATCTACTAGTGAATAATATAATTAAAATAAACACTCCTATTAAAAAAATAGGTATTATACCGACTGTAAAGAAATAAAATATCATTTCGATAATTCCAGAGCCATTTGAAAGAGGATTTCTCGGAGAATTTAAAACAGGAAATACTGTTAAAATCCCCTCTAAACCAATTAGATTAATTGAGAAAATAAGTTCTAGAAGTACATAATTAATGATTAAGAAAGCAATAATCTGAATGATTCGTCTAAATATTGTTATCAAATGATTTCTTAATTTGAAGTCTTTAATGTTCAAAAATTACCACTAACTCAATAAAAGTATAAAAAGATTAATTAATAATGTTTAAAAAAATTATTTTTTCCTCTTATTAAAGCTAAATGAAAAAAAAAACAATATTGCTGAAATGATATTAAATATTTCAAATTAAAAATTACTCAAAATATTGATTTCTAAGATATTATATTAAATAATGCATAATTGATAAAAATATAGATTAGAAGTATCATTTAAGTAAAACAGTTTCAAGATTTTTAGGGGCTGCAGTACTTTTCCGTAGTTTTTTATGTATCATTGTTGATAAACTAATCGCTTTAGACTCTTCACCGTGACATACAAGTACTTTTTTAGGTCTTGGTTGAATTCTTCTTAGGAATTGAGAAATTTGACTACGTGACGAATGACCACTAAAACCTTCAAGTGTAAAAGTTTTCATATTAAGTTTAACCAGCTGTGTGCGTCCTTTTGGATCTATATAAGTGAATTCTTTAAAACCACGTTGGATTCTATTACCCAAAGTTCCTGAAACTTGGTATGAAACAAAAATTAATGAGTTTTTGGGATCATTGGCTAATTCCTTGAGATATTGTACTGAAGGACCTCCTATAAGCATCCCACTTGTGGCTAAGATAATACAGGGTCCACCCTTTATTATATCAAGTCTTTCTTCTTGTGCAGACACAGTTTCGAAATAATCACTTAGAAAAGGATTTTTACCTTGATGTAATATTTTTTCTCTTAGATCACTACTAAGAAAATCTGGATTTGCAGTATGTATTGCTGTTGCTTCACTAATGAGTCCATCAATAAATATAGGTACTTTATCAATAAATCCTTTCGAGATATATTCTTCTAATACAATTAGTAATTCCTGTGCTCGCCCTACTGCCAATACGGGAACCAAAACTTTACCACCCCGCTTAAGTGTTGAATTCAATATTTGTTTAAGTTCTCTTTCAGATTCTTGTCTACTAGGAATGCGATCTTGAGGACCCCCATAAGTAGATTCAATTAAGAGACTTTCTACCCTTGGAAACTTAACAGCTGCTTTTTCTAATAATCGAGTTTTTTGATATTTAAAATCTCCTGTATAAACAAAATTATAGTCTCCTTTTCCAAAATGTAAGTGTATCATTGATGAACCCAAAATATGACCAGAATTATGAAGTGTTAATTTAATATCTGGAGCAATATCTGTTACCTTTCCCCAAGAAAGAGGAATTGTGTGAAGTACCGTTGATTTTACATCCCTCTTTGAATATGGTGAGTGTGATCCCTCTTTTTCACAAATCTGAATAAAATCAAGTTGCAGCATTGTGGATAGATTGCGGGTGGGTAAAGTACTATACACTGGACCTCTATATCCATATTTGTACAAAAATGGAACAAGACCACAGTGATCTAAATGAGCATGTGATATAATAACAGCATCAAGATCTCTTAATGAGAATTCAGGTATTTCAAAGAATGGAAATTTCTCATTAGGGTTTCCAACATTTAAGCCACAATCCAATAGTACATTACTATCTCTTGTTTGCATTAATATACAAGATCTTCCAACTTCTCTGAAACCCCCTAAGGCACTTAACCTTATATTTAAGTTTTTAAATATTATGGGTCTATGGATTCTTTTACCTATTTCTAACAAGATATCTTTTTGTGTTTGTCGTTCCTTTGAAAGCATCGATCTAATTAATTGAATTGTTCTTGAATTTAATGGAGGTGTTCGAATGGTTCTAGGTTGCCAAAAGGTATTTGTTCTTATATCTTTTAAGTTAACTCCTTTTTTTCCAATCACTAATCCCGGTTTTCCTGATTCAATTATTACTTCTCCTTTTGTATGATCAAATTCAATACTAGTAATCTCAGCATCATCATTAACTAAATTTCTTATATAGCTTTCAGTCTCAGCTGGATCTTTACGTTTATCTACATTCCATCTAAAAACAACTCGTTTTCGCATAGTTTTTGCTAAGTCCTTTAAGATTGTTGAGCTTTCGGTAGCCTCTACATCTGAATTTTCAGAATATACAGCGATTTCAGGGCCTTCAAACTCAATTTTCTTAACAGTAATTTCTGGTGGAAGATTATCGACTATTTGATCCTTAATTCGTCTTAATTCACTTTCATAACTCATAAATCTTCATTGTATTAGTTAATTACTTCTTATATATGCAATTTTAATAGTTTGGCAAATTCTTAAAACTAAGAACATCTGAAATTTCTTTTATTTATAGATACAATTGGTTAATTTGTAATTGCTTATTTTTAATAAATAGTATTACATTCTCTTACATTATAACTTATTTTCGGAAGAGAATAATTTTGAGAATGAAATATTACTAAATTTCTATGATAAATATAAATTAATCAAAAATAAAAACATTATCATTATGAAAGAACAAACATTTTTTAAAAACTTAGTAAGAATATCTTCTTCTTGATAATATTTCATTAATAAGATATTTTTTTTGATAAAACATTCTAGTATATAATATGGGAAAACTAAAAATAGGAGCAATTGCCTCTGGCTCTGGTTCAAATTTTGAGGCTGTAGTTAATGCATGTGAAAAGGGAATCTTGAAAGATAAAGCGACAATAGAAGTCTTAATTTGTAATAAATCGGGAGCTTATTGTATAGAACGAGCTAAGAATCATAATATTCCTTATGTATTAATTGAATCAGACAAATTTCTCAACATTCCGAGAGAGGAATTTGATAAACAACTTATTGAAGTACTAAAGGATTATGAGTGTGAACTTATTATATTGGTAGGTTATATGAGATTAGTTAGCCCAGCTTTTATTCAGGCATTTAACGGAAATGTTATGAATATTCATCCCGCACTTTTACCTTCATTTAAAGGCATGCACGCACACAAGGATGCACTCGAATATGGTGTCAAAGTTTCGGGAGCAACTGTTCATTTTGTCGATTTTAATGCAGATCATGGTCCAATCATTATTCAGAAATGTGTACAAGTATACGATACTGATACCGAAGTTACATTAGGTCCAAGGGTATTAGAATGGGAGCATAAGATATTTCCGAAAGCTATTGAATTGTTTTGTGATAAAAGATTACATATTGATGGAAGAATAGTTCGTATTGATGGTGAAGTTAAATTATAAATTTAACTTAATAATCTTAGGGAAATGATTTTATTGAAAGCTCTGACCCAACTGAAATCAACACAGGATTGTTGATTAATGAAGAAGATCTTGAGTCTTGAAAAATCATTTCCCGCTTATTTTCCTTCTATAGAAATACTAAGATTTTAATCAAAGTATTTATAATCCTAAATAATTTAATAGAAAAAATGTTTCATTGGATCATGCCTCGCCGAAAAGAAATTACAGAAATTTTAAATTTAATGGAAAAGACAAAAAATATTATTAATTTTGGACTTGTAGGGCACATTGACCACGGAAAAACCACTCTTTCTGATTCTTTACTAAGTGAAGCAGGGTTTTTATCACCAGAATTGGCAGGTGAAGCGCGTGCTTTAGATTTTCTCGAAGAAGAACAAAGACGAGGTATTACAATGAAATCAGCAAATATATCTTTGTATTATGAAAAATCTCTTGAGGGTCATGAACCTTTTCTTATTAACTTAGTAGATACACCGGGTCATTTGGATTTTAGTGGAAAAGTAACCCGTGCATTAAGATTAGTAGATGGAGTTGTAGTGGTTGTTGACGCAGTTGAAGAAGTAATTACACAATCTGAAACTGTTATTAAACAAGCTTTACAAGAGGGTGTTAAACCAGTATTGTTTATAAATAAAGTGGATCGCCTAATAAGAGAATTGAAGCTTTCTGATGAAAAAATAAAAGAGAAGTATATACGAATAATTAAATCATTCAATACTCTAGTAGAAAGATATGCTGATCATCCTTTTAATAAAAGGTGGAAAGTCTCTCCTTTAGCAGGAAATGTCGCGTTTGGTTCAGCTCTTCATAAATGGGGTTTTACATTAAATATATTAGAAAAAAATGAGTTAAAATTTAAAGATATTAGAGAAAGATATAATAAAGATACTTATACAAAAGAAACTTACGCGGATTTAGCTTATTATTTTCCAATTCATAAAGCTATATTAGAAATGGTTGTAGATCATTTACCAAATCCTATAGAAGCTCAAAAATATAGAATTAAAAAAATTTGGGATGGAGATGTTAATTCTGAATTAGGAAAATTTATGGTTAATTGTGATCCAGATGGCCCTTTAATAGTTTGTTTAAGTAAAGTTCAAGCTGATAAACATGGATTAGTCTCAACAGGAAGGATCTTTTCTGGAAGATGTACGAATAAAAAGGAAATTTATCTTTTAAATGAAAGTAATTACGAGAAAATCCAACGAATTGCCATTTTCATGGGACAAAGAAGAGAACAAGTAGAAAATATACCTGCTGGTAATATTGTAGCAATTGAGGGGATCAAAATGATAAAAAGTGGTGAGACTATAATAGATAGCAATAAAATTGATGAAATGGTACCATTTGAAAGCGTGAAATATGTCACCTCTCCTGTCATGACAGTTTCCATCGAACCTGAATATCTAAGAGATCTTGATAAAATGAAAAAATTGATAGAGAATCTTTTAATTGAAGATCCAAACTTAAAATTTGATATTAATGAAGAAAATGGTGAATTTCTCTTATCAGGTGCGGGACCTCTACATTTAGAAGTGAGTGCATATGAAATCGGAAAAAGAGGAGTAAATGTCACTATTTCTGAACCTAGAGCTGTTTTTAAAGAGTCATGTAGAACTACTTCCCCTTTAATTTCAGTGTCCTCCCCCAATGGTCAAGGTTTTCTTAAACTGAGAATTGGACGCTTAGATAGTGAAACTGTAAGGTTTTTTAGAAATATAGACTATAAAACAATAAAGCCCTTTGCAAAATTAAAAGAGATTTTAAGTGAAAAGACTTCTCTCAGTGAGGAAGAGATCGAAAATTTCTGGCTTAGTGATTATGATCAGAATGTATTGGTATATAGAGGAGAAAATGAATTAAATGAATTCTATAAAAAGTCAATCTTTGAGATTATTGAAAAAATCAGTATAAGCGGTCCACTTTGTGGGGAAAAATTAACTGAACTTAAAATTATAATTGAGGATTTAAATGTTCAAAATATATCAGATGAAAATATTTTTACTGAATTATCAACCATGTTTTATGATGCAATCCTGAAAGGCCTAAATGAAGCAGAATTAATTCTTTTAGAGCCAATATATCACACCATTATCCAACTTCCTCCCGATTACATAAAAAGCACCATAACACTACTATCAAAATATTCTACTAAGATTAAAACTATAGATCAGAACAAAGAATATCAAGCAGTTATGGAAATTTTGATTCCTGTCAGACATTCAATAAAGTTTGCTGAAGAGATTAGATCATCTAGTTCAGGGAGAGCTTTTTGGCAAAATGAATTTTATGCGTTTATGGAGGTTCCCCAACACGAATCTCATAGATTAATTCAAGAAATTAAGTTTTTTAAAGGAATTTCTTGGTAAATATGGTAATTCAATTCAAATCTCTAATCTTGTCAGCAATTTTATAATTCGGCAGGACATTATCTACATAACCTTTTTCTGTTGCGAATTTAGGCATTGCATATAAAATAGACGTTTCTTCTGATTCAGCAATTGTTTTCCCGCCTACTCGTTTGATTGCTCCTAAGCCGTTAACACCATCAGAACCCATACCTGTTAAAATTATCCCCATTGAACGATTCCTAAAAATTTTAGCTGCAGAAAAAAATAGAACATCAATAGAAGGCATACAAAAATTAACAGGTGTTCCTTTAAAAATTTTTAATGATGGCGTTTTATTATCTACAGTAATTTCCATATGCATATCCCCCGGAGCGATATAAACGTGGCCTCCTTGCAGAGTATCTCCGTTTTTAGCTACTCTAACTTTTAATTCGCATTCTATATTTAAATTGTCAGCAAAAGCTTCTGTAAAATGAGAAGATAAATGTTGAACAATCAAAATTGGTGTGTTAAAATTTCTTGGGATTTCTTTTAATATTGTAGTAATGGTTCTTGGCCCTCCTACACTAGCACCCATTACTATAACATTGGAATTCAACATTACTCCAGAAACAGGAGAAAGATCAGGAATACTAACAGATGATTTTTTCCTTTTTACTACTTCAGAGGTTAATTTTTGTTTTTTAAGTTTAATTACATCTACCGGTTCAATTGCTTTTGGTTTTATTTTATTAGAAGTTTTATTTACTACTAATGGTTTAGTTTCATTCTTTAGAATTGCCTTCACTTTCATAATTTCAAAAGAGTCAATTTCCCTTTTTTCTTCGATTTCTTCAATAGGTTTTAATTGATTTATGTATTGTCCAAAATCAAAAATTCGATTTACCATTTCTTGGCGAAGAGATCTACTCTTGCTTAAAATATTTTCTTCAGTTTTAAAAATTTTCTTTATTTGAGACTGAGATGCTAACAATACTTTAGCAAGTAATTCTTCACGAAATCTTGGTAAATCTTTAGCTCCAAGACCACCAGGTTTTATGATATAGTCAAAAGCACCCATTAGTAATGCTTGTATTGAAGAATCTAAATTTTTAGGGCTAATAGCAGATAAAATAACAGTTGGAGTTGGATGACTTTCCATAATTAACTTGAAAGCATCTAAACCGTTCATTTTCGGCATCACTAAATCTAACACTAAGACATCAGGGCTATACCTCTTTACTAAATTAACTGCTTCAATACCATCTTTTGCATAATCAACAATATTTATTAAATCATGTTGTTTAAGAATATCTGATATGCTTTTTTGTAGATATTGAGAGTCGTCAGCGATCAATACGTTTATAGACAATTAAATCTCCTTTTCAGTATTATTATCTTAACTTATAAATAGTAGATTGAGTTAATTTATATGTTTCTTAATGCTAAAATAGATTAGAAATAAGAAAAGTAAACAATTCATCAATTCCTTCTCCAGTTAAAGCAGAGGTTTCAAAAAATGGAATATTATGTTGATTTGCTAATTTGGAAGCTTGAGATTTAATATCTGAACGGTTTTCAACTTTATCAATTTTATTTCCAATCAAAACAAAGGGAATCTCTTCATTTTTTAAGAAGTGACGTGATTCTTCAATCCATCCCGAAATATCATTAAATGAATTTATATTAGTATAGTCAAATATTATCAAAACAGCGTTTGAATATTTATAATAAAATTTACGGATTTTTACAAAACTTTTCAACCCACTTAAATCAAGAAGATACAATGTTAGATTAAAATTGCTTGAGACTTTTAATTCCTTTTCATTAATTGAGATCCCTAATGTTGGTTTATATGCCCCATTTTCATTAAAATTCACCCCACAATATATATCTGCTAATCTCGATTTTCCTACAGCTTCAGATCCCACAATGGTAATCTTTTTAACATTTTTTTTGTTATCTTGTTCAGCTGGTAGAATTATTTCTCCCTCCTCTGTCAATATTGGTATATTCAAGGAAATTTCATGATTACTTAAAATTGATGAAATTTTTTCCGCTACAATGTAGGTATATGGAATAAATTGATCTATATTTGAATAATGATTTGCAACTAAAACAAAAATTGCGGGAACTTGATTTCCTAATTCCATATAAAACAATTGAAAGTCATTTGTATCGAAAGTCCCTGTACCAAATGAAGTTTCTGCATATCTTTTAATTTTAGTTATGGTTTGATCAAGAATAGCCATTATTGCTCCAATTAATTCTTCATCAAATCCTTCCACTGAGGAACGAGCAATAATTAAACCATCTAAATCTACAACTAAAGCAGCTAACAAATTATTTACTTCATGCAGTAAATTATTCAATAAATCATCAATTAAGCTTACATTTGACATTTTTCATGTATTATATATTCAATTCATATTTTATGTTTAATATCTCGAACAATTTCCTTAAAATGGTAATATTTGGAATGAGACAGATTGTTCCGTTTATATTCAAATCTGAAACTATTAATTTTGTACAAATCAAGATTATATAATCTATTATTTGGGAATATTTTGCGATGATACTATTTAAGATCGCATTCAATGTGTCAATTGCAACTTTTGGTACATTTGGGACAAGTTTGATTGATAATAAATCTGCTAATGCACTAGCATAATGACCACTTAGGATGTTTCCGATTTCGCTTATGATACTATAAGAAAATTCATCCAAATCATTAGTGCTTTTTATTATAATCCCTGAATTTTTATTAGAATTGTTTAATAAATTCACTAGGTTAAAAATTGATTCTTTGGGAAAAATTTGGACAATAGAAAGATCAGAATTAAGTGGAATTTTAGAAAATATCACAACTACTTCTTCGTTAGGGCTATCAAACAAATCTGGAACTTTCCAAAAAGTATCAATATTTGCAGAAGTTAGAGAAACTTCAACATTTTTATTCAATAACTCCGAAAGAGCCGTAATTGCGTGTCCAGAGCCTATATTACCAATTTCTTTTAACAAATCTAATTGCTCTTCAGTCAATTCTACCTTAACTGAATTATGTATAACTTTTTCGTTCATTCTAATAATTCCTCTTTTTTTTGTGAAATTCCTGTATTTAATATAATCTTTTTATATTCCTTTTCTTTTGTCAATTTAACATATACAGCAAAATCTTTTGTATCAAATATTACACCCCTCCCTTCAGATCCTCCTGTATCTTCGCCAACAACAGAAATATTTGACTTTTCTAATTCTTGTTTTATAGCTTTGGTATTATCGATCCCCATAAAATTTTCATCTAAATCAAAAATTTTCGAACCCCCTACTATAATTGCTTTTATATTTTTTTCAGCAGCACCATAATTAAGAAGTTCTTTGAATAGTAATTTTAAAGAAAGATCAGCATATTTATGCGGATATTCTATTTTCTTATTTAACCTTGCTTTAGGAAGTAAAATGTGGGACATCCCGCATACCTTAGTTTTAAAATCAATAAGAATTAGTGCAATGCACGATCCTAATCCGTAAATTGATATTTTTGGGAAAAGATTTATGGGTTTATTTTTACAATTTGTAATAAAATAATGACCTATGGGTAAGAAAACCTCTCCATGTTTATCCATTTCATTAATAAATCCATAGGGTTTTATACTAATCACCTTTAATTCTTAAATATTGAATTGTTAATTGGGTATGTTAATTTTCATCATTTTTGTGAAATTTATCATATGGTCTTTAATTTCATAGTTTGGGAGTATTAAATTAGCAGCTCCTCTCTTTACTGCTGCTTTAGGCATACCATAAACTACACAAGTTTGCTCTGACTCTGCAATTGTTTTGCCTCCCTCTTTTTTAATAGCTTCTAATCCCGCAGCACCATCATCTCCTAAACCAGTTAATAAAATTCCAAGTATTTGATTTTTATATACATTTGCTGCTGAAAAAAACAATACATCAACAGAAGGCATGCAAAAATTTACTGGCTCACCTTTAAATATCTTAATACAAGGGAAATTGTTCTTCAGGACAACTTTCATATGTTTTCCTCCTGGACTTAGATAAGCGATTCCAGGTTGGATTTTTTCTCCATTTTCAGGGATTTTAATTTCAATTTTGCATACTTGATTTAGAGATTTTGAAAGTTCTTTCATGAAGTATGGATCTAAATGCTGTACTATTAGAATAGGACTGTTAAAATTTTCAGGAATTTCCTTTAATATTGATTTTAAAGTTCTGGGGCCTCCAGTACTAGTACCAATAACTATTGCATTGAACAATTTACTAGTTCTTTTTATTTTTGGTTCTTTTGGAACCTCAACTATTTGAGATTTTGATTTTACACTTAATCGATATTGATCTCTATATGAATCTAAAGGAGGCAGTTCAGAAACTGATTTTTTAATTAAAAGATTACGTTTTTCATAGGTTTTTTTAATTTTTCCAGCATATAATGTACTGGAAACTAATTTTTCTTTATATTTCGGAAATTCATCTTCCCATAAACCTTGTGGTTTTGTTATAAAATCAAAAGCTCCCATTAGTAAGGTCTGGACAGAAGGTTCTAATGTTTCTGGGTTTTTAGCGGAAAATATAATGGTGGGGATAGGATAATGTTCTGAAAGGAATTTAAACACAGTTATTCCATCAATATCAGGCATCATCAAATCTAATATTAATACATCTGGATTTATTTTTTCGATTTTTTCAATAGCGTCTCTTCCATTCCTTGCAATATCGACTTCATCAATTTCATGGTGTGATGTTAACATATCTGCTATTATTTTCCTCTGAAAGGCCGAGTCTTCTGCTATAAGGACTTTAATTGATATTATATTCACCTTTATTTCATATATATTCGATTATATGAGTCTACCATTTTTAAGTTGCTTTTTGAATTAAGTAAAGTTTCAGTTTTACCTAAAATTAACAGACCACCTACGTTTAATCTATTACTTATAACTCTTAAAAAATCTTCGCGTACTTTCCTGTTAATATAAATTAAAAGATAACGGCAAAAGATAATATCGTAATTAAAAGAAGTTCTATGACCTTTGGTCACATCTTCTTCTATATATTCAACATAATCTTTAATTTCTTTCTTTACTGAATACAAAAAACCAAAGTTATTTTCAGTTTTGGTAAAATATTTTTTTTCATAATATGATGAAACATTTTTTGTATGATTTTCATTATAAATACCCAATTTAGCTTTTCTAATCGCATCACCATCAATATCAGATGCATTAATTCTAAAAGATAGAAATCCAGGAATTTGATTTTTGAGGTTGTCTAAGATCATTGCAATTGAATAAGGTTCTTCACCATTTGCACAAGGGCATGACCATATGTTAAGTGATTTTATTCTATCAGAAGGATTCCAAATTTTTTTATATAGTGAAGTACGGGATATATATCGATCGATTAATGATTTACTTCTTGTTTTTGGATCCCATTTTTTATGATTTAGAGAAGTACTTGTGTTTTTTTTTTTATATTGTCTTTCAGGATTAGGTGTAAAGTCACTCATTACATCTTTTTTTGATAAATATAAAGAATATAATATGATCTTTTCAAGTTGCTCAAACACTTCCCAGTTCCTAAAAAAAATTGAATAATTTATATTAAAGCAATCAAGAAATTTTTCAGTTTCAGATGGAGTTTCGAGTAAAAAATTATAGTAAGATTCAAGAGTATCGCAATTGACTCTTATCATTCTGGATTTAATTCGTTTTTCAATAAAATTTCTCTGATAATAATCTAAATTCAACCCAGTACTATTCATTAATAAGTGAATTAGAAGGTTATAATAATCATCATCAATTTGAATATCATCAATTCTAATCACTTATATACACTTTATTTTTCTAATATTTTCTCAATTTCAGCAAAACGTTGTTCAATATGATTTATTGAGTATTTTATATGCATTTGCATTTCTTTTATCTCAGATAAAATCTTTTTAATGCGAGATTTAACTGATCTTGGTAAATTCAAACCACTTTCTGTAATTTCTGATTTTATTACCTGGTTTACTGAACCACTTGAACGAATAAACTCATTATTGACTCTACCATTTCTCGATTGTCCAGGATAGTTCAAATTCCTGTTGTTTTCTTTGATTTCTTTAAAGATAATGTGAAACTCAGGTGGTTCAAGCCCTTGTTTTATAACTTCATATTTGAAATTATAGAATTTTTTCTTAGTTTTTAATTTCCCTGCAAAGTTTGCAGCCATATATCTATGAAATAAACGTGAATGATTACCTGCCCATATCCAAATCAATTTTAATTCTTTATCTACTATTAAATATACACCACCCGCTTCAAACATCTTTTCTGGTCGAAGCTTAAGTGTTTCTCCGTCAACCTTATAAATATAATCATAGTAACTTGTTTTTAACATGATATATATTGAATCTTTATATTTTACATAGATTTATTTTGGATATTCTTTTTTGTTATTTCTAATTTTTAAAAAAAATAATTTAGATTGCTTTTGGCAATCCGTTTATGAATAAAATCTTAAAAGCGCATTTAGTAATTCTTGTAGTGTTTCGAGATTAGGAATGAATAAGAAAGTCCCAGTAATTTTGATATCTGTGATAATAACGTTCGTTGTGATAACTAATGATAATTTCTTTAATAAACCAATTTCTTCTTTCAATATTTTGAATAATTGGTTTCCCGTATCAACTGAAATATCCGGTGGCTCAGTCATTAATCGCAAACCTAATAGATCACCTATTGCGCTTACATAGTGGCTTCCTAAGATGTGTCCCAGCTCTGAAATTGCACTATGATAAAGTTCTGGAAAATCTGAAGCAAACTTAATCTTTTTTCTTAGATCAATCTGTTTCTTATCTCGATCACCTACAATTATGGATGTTATATCAATGGCATCCTTAATATTAAATAAAGTTAAAACTGTAGCTCTTGTTTTTCCAACAACATTACTCCAAGCAACTAATAGTTTTTCATTTTTCTTACTAATATTATTAGCATATTCATCTAATTCAACCATTTCAACAGAGGGGATATTTATATCCACTCTCTTATTTATCATTTGAGCTAGCGCATTTGCAGCATTTCCAGCACCAATATTACCAACTTCTTGTAAGGCATCTCTCTGTATTTCTGAGAGTTCGATATCGGAAAGATTTACTAACGCTGGTTTTTTCTGATGTTTTAGACCTTTAGTAGATAATTGATGTTCTATTCCCAGTTTATCGAAAAATGTTTTCAATGTCTCGAGATCAGGGATAAAGAAGAACATGCCTTTAAGTTGCAAATCAGCTACCTTTATTGATGTTTTAATTATTATGAAAAACTCAGCAATTGATTTTAATTCCTTAGATAGAAATTCTCCAATCTCTCCCGCCTTACTCATAGCAAATTCTGGGATATCAATCATTAACTTTGTACCTAATAAATCTGCTAGGGCTGAGGCATAATGTCCTGCCATAATATTGCCCATTTCGACAATTGTAGAAACTGCAAAATCATCAAGATCATTTTTAGATTGAACTTTGCTAGGATTAATTTTAGATTTAGTTCCCGCTAAATCTGCAATCATTTGCATCAAGGGTTGCATTTCAAAAATGTTTAAAATAGTTGCTTGAGAGGGTCGTTCTATATGGCAGAATATTCCACATACTTTCTCTTTTGGGCCACCAAATTGTTCGGGTAATTCTTCTAAAGGTATTATACCTACATCAGTTAAAGTCACATCAATTTTCTTTTTAACTAATCGAGATAGTGCTGTAACTGCATTTCCAGTCCCTATGTTGCCAATTTCCTTAAGCATGTCTGCTTGTTCAACAGACAATGAAACATTCTTGTTTAAATTATCTTCAGGAATATTTACTAAATTTTTTGGAACATAAGTTTCTTGAGGGATTACAACTGTGGATTCAACTGTAGGCGCAGGTTTTGGAGCCAGTTTAGGTTTTACTTTCGGACCTCCAATGATTTTCGGTTTTATTTGTGCCTTTTTCTCTACTTTTTTGCCTATAGATTTAATATATGGTGAAATTAATGCATCTAGATCCAATAATATTAAGGAATCATCTTGAAAAATGCCCGTCAGTTTAATTAATCTAAAATCAATATTTGTTTTTACAATTGTCCCTTGTTTTTTAAAAGCGGAAAGAGGAATATCTTTAACTCCTATTACTGAATCAACTAATAATGCTATTTTCAAATCTTTATATTCCAATAATAAAATTCTCGATTTATCACTCAAACCATAATCTAAATCACTATCAATAATGTTGTGTCTTAATGAAAGGATTGAATAAATTTCACCTCTAATATTAATGATTCCTACTATATTTTTTTCTGTTAACGGAACGGGAACTATATTTTCTCCAGGTACATATATCTCTTTAACATGCTCCACTTCAATGAGATATTTTTCATGAAAAATTTGAATAATCACAACATTTATAGTTTCTCCAAACTCTATTCCTTCTGTTTTACTTTTTATCATATTTTATACCTCTTACTTTTTTCCTCTTCTTTTTATGAATTTTATTTTAACATAATTCCTTTCCAAATTAATTCTACTTCGGGTTCCTCTTCACTAACTTCAGTAAAAAAATCTAGTTGTTTATATATTGAAATTTGACCGCCATTTGAATGTTTAAAGACATAATTTAATAAATCATCTGTACTAGTAAAGTTAAATCCCGCAACTTTTAGTTCAGATTCATTTAGAATTAATAGGTCTTCTTTGTTGAATGGACAATTTTCCTCATTCCATTCAATCCATAATTCTGGTTCTATTTCTTTATTGACAATATTAATGGGATTATCAAGGGGTATATTACGGAAAGCCTTTCCTGTTGCAAAAATAACCCTATCAGGGATTAAGTTTTGATTTTTTGCAAATTCGTTTAAATATTTTATTGCTTCCTTGAAATCTCTCAATTCTAATACGTCGTAGCATAAAACTAGAACTACTTCATTATCATAAGTTTCAATAATAAAATCTAATATTCGATCCATATTTGGATTAAGATTAATTTTTACTGTTCTTAGGTTGAAATTTAACATGTATTTAATGTATTGATAAAAACGCCACTTTACCGCTAACGTATTATTTTCTTCTTTACTAACGAATAATTGAAAAAACAGTTTTAATTGTCCCGTAGTTAAATTGGATAAATCGGCATTTTTTCCCACATCCTTACCTATTTGGACGAATTCTTGAGTAGAATTTGATTTAGAACCTTTACTTTTTTTAGTAGGTTTTAATGCAAAATCTTTCAAAAAAATTTCAAGTTCATTTTTGGTAAATTGTGGAACAATCTGCTCTATAAGATACAAAACATATTCTTTTGAATTATCATCCATTGTTTCATAATATTGTAGTTTCATATTATTTCCTCCATTTTTTTTTATAAATTTTATTTTTTATTTATCCAATAAAAAACGATTCCAATTCTGATTGTGATACATCCTTTCCACTTACACTTTTAAGGTAATACATTATCTCTTTTTCTTGATACGGTAGGATTGAATCGATTTTGAATGAAATTTTTTGTTCTCCATTATTTTTAGATTTATTAATTTTATGTTCTGCGTTTGAAGAAATTAGTTTAAATGAATTTGGAAATGCATCTGTAATATCGACATCATTAAGTTTAATATTTGAACCATTTTTTGCTACAATATAAATAGCGAACTCATCATTACTCCTTCCGGGAAAAATTTGTTTTCCAATCATTAATTTACGTCGTATATGAGAAATTTTTAAGGAAGTTGTATCTTTACTTAAGAGATCATCCATTAGAATGTAATGTCCACTTGGTCCTTCTCCTCCAGATTTTTCATACATTGGATAATATGCATAGATTTTGGCATTAAAATCGTAATCTTTTTGGTAATCAGGACTGATTGCTCTAAGTGGATATTTCAATTCTAAATAATCTTCCGGATTTATAATTGATTTTCCAGCATTGGTTTCTAAATTTATACTAATTTCAAAAGTATGCTCATGTGAGTGATCTTCGTCATTTGGAATTGAATTTATTTTAATACCATTTATTTCTACTTTACCAGATGAGTTGAAAAATGTAAAATCAGAAGTGTTTTGTGGTGGTAAGAAATCTTCTGGAATTTTCTCAACTATTCGAAGCCCATTAATTGGGACAGTACTTTGGTTGTTTATAATAATTTCAGAATTTAATGTTGCTTGTTCAAATGATTTTATTTCTTCTTCAGGTAATTTTTTCTTTACTATAATCTTAACAATTTTAAAGACACTATCATCAAATCTTGTAGTAATCATTGAATTGCTCTCTGATCTATATTCAACAGAATAATCAGCTTTTCTTGAGAACATAGGTTCCTTTTCGTCAATTACATCAAAAACTTGTGTTTTATATGTTCCACGAGGATTAAGTACAGTAGCACCAGCTGTATTAAAATCTATATCTAAGTATTTTTTTGATTTGTTCTTATCATAGATAAGAATTGAATTTAGCTTCAATTTGAAATCACTATGGTTTTCAAAAATTAATGAACATTCCCAATGATTTGGAGCGTCATTTCTCTCTGTTTTCTCAATGGCATGCATAGCATGAGAATATGCGGAGAAATAATTTATTTTAACTCCTGAAATTACCTTCGAAGTTAAATTATATGTTAATTCTACTTTACCAGTATTAATATTTTCTTTCTTCTTTGGGAAAATGTGAGCAGTAATAAGGATTTTTGCTTTTTCTCTGGGATTTAGACTATTTATATTACATTCTACGGAATTCTTAACAATTCTAAATTCATTACTCTTGCTACATTCAAATTTCAAGTCATAAAAATTATTAACAAACAATTTTCTAAACTTTATATTTTCTAATATCGAATTTGAGATATTTACTATATCAATTATAAATTTTACCTTATTTTCTTTTCCAAGTAATAATAAATGTTGCTTTTTATTATCTCCTTTTGATTTACTTTCTTCATAAATTTCAGATTCTTCATGAGTTATTTCTTCACTCATGGATTCAATGTTTTCATTAATCCTAATTAAATCTGGTAAATCATCAGAATTTACTATTTCATATTTTAATATTTTATTTGAACTGGGCTCAAATATTCCTAGATTTATGGTGTTTTCCTTCTCTTGATTATCAAATTGAGAGCCAGAAAATTGTAAATTTGCATCCCAAATTCTATCTTTAATAGAATTATTAAATATTGATATATTTCCGTTTCCGGATACTGTTTTTCGTGTTCCATCATTGTGGTATTGGAATTCCATAAATTCCTCATTTAATATCAATACTTCGGACATTGAACCTACATAACTTGATTCAATTTTTTTTTCTCTTTTACCTTTTTGTACCAGCTTACCACCTTCCCTTATAGGGATACCACGAAAATTTGGGCTAATTTTCGTTTTTAATTCATCATGGTCAATTTTTTTAAAACCCATCTTATTTTTCCTCCAAGTATTTCTTCATTTGTTATCTCTATTATTTGTAAAAAAAATTTTAATTATAAATTTAAATTTGAAATTATATTTTCATTTAAAATAGATGAAATTATACTTAAAACATCGACAATTAGGCATATTGAACCGTCACCTGTTATAGTTGATCCTAATATGTCCCGAGAATCTGAATAGCTAGATTTAAATGGTTTTACAACAACATCTAATTGCTGTAATTGCTTATCTGCTATAAAAACTGCTGAACTTTCTTCATCCTTTTTACACCATATTGCAATTTTTTTGTGAGAGTTTTCTGTACTTTTTTCAACCATGCTTAAATATTCGTCTAAATGGATAATTGGCATCAATTTCGAACCAATTTTGTAAAATTTTTGACCATCCACATATTCAACTTGATTTGGATTGAAAAAATATATTTGTTTAATGTTTTCAGTAGGAATTGCAAATAAATCTTCAGCAATCTGAATTAGTTGTGCTCTTAGTATTGCTCTTGTAAATGGAACTATTAGTGTAAATTTAGTACCTATACCAGGTTTAGATTGTATATCAAAATCACCACCTATTTCTTTAATTTTTTCAGCCACAATTGCTAAACCCATACCTCTACCAGAAATAATATCTGCATCTGAAAGCGTTGAGAACCCCGGCATTAAAATAAATTTATGCAATTCATCGTTTGATAGATTTTTCGCCTCGTCTGAGGTGTAGTACCCTTTTTTCACAATCTTTTCCATAATTTTATCATAATTGATACCACCACCATCATCTTGAACTTCAATGAAAATTGAGCCTGCTCTCCTAAAAGTTTTAATTTTCAATGTCCCAATCTCATTTTTTCTTTTTCTAATTCGATCTTTAGGAGATTCTATTCCATGATAGATGGCGTTTCTTATTAGCTGAACCAAAGGAGTATTAATTTCTTCTAGGATTTTTCTATCAATTTCTACATTTGTTCCTTCAAGAATTATTTTTATTTTTTTGCCAGTTTCGTTTGCAACATCACGAACAAGTCTTTTATATTTTCTAAATATTGAATCTACTCGAACTAGTTTTAGTCGAAAAAGAATTTCCTGTATGTCTAGAAAAGGTTTATCCATTTTATCTATTAATCGTACTATACTTCTATCTTGCTTTTCCTTTAGAAGTTGACTGATGTGATTCTTCATTATTACTAATTCTCCAAAATAATTCATTAGTTCCTCGAGATACTCAATGTTAACTTTTACACTCATAATTTTTATGGTATCTTCTGAGAAAACACCTACAATTTGAGATACTCTCTCCAATTCTTGAGCATCAACATCTTCATCAAAATCATCTTCAAAAGAATCGTAGTTTATAGGCTCAGGCTTTTCATTTTCCCATTTTTCTCTAAGACTAATAATTGTAGTGATAAAATCTTCAGATTTTAAAGGAGTTATAACATTACTTTCAATTTCAAGAACCTCATCTAACACATGAGAAATATTATCCTTATCTTTATTACTAATATAGAAAATTTCAAATTCATTTTTGAGAGTTGCTTTTTCTAAATCTTCAGGGGCAGGGTTTGTCCAACAAATCTTTCCATTCTCATTTAAAGCTCTAAATATAATAAATAATCTTACTTTTTTGAAAACACATGTCTCTTCAAGCCGGATATATATCTTAAATGGTTTTTGTTTTTTTTCTTTAAGGATATTGTTAACCTCTTCTGACTTTAAAGGCTGAATAAAGGTGATATCATACTCATTATCAAAAGTTTCGAAACTATTCCTAATATCTTCAACAAATTTATCATCAATATCACTTAAATCTCCTTTCTTTACTCGCTTAATGACGTTTCTCAAAACATCAATGCTTTCAAAAAGCATTTCTATGAAGTTTTCTCTTTTGGTTTTGGATACTTTTTTATCTTTGGTATTTTCTAAAAAGGATTCGAAATGGTGACAAAATTTCGACAAGTTATCAAATCCTGCCATAGCTGTTAATCCCTTCAGTGCATGAAATGTGAAAAAAAGTTCTTGAACTGGTTTTGAGTCATTCGAATTTTGTTCTAATTTCATGATTTCTTCTTCTGTTTTTTGAATCAGATCCTCTGCTTCACTTATGAAAAGCTTTATATCGTCTTTAGATGACACATAATCACCTTATTTTTTATTTTCTTTATTTTTTTAATATACGGTCCATAACTTCTATTATTTGTTCTGTTTTAAAGGGCTTTTGAATGAAATCTTTCGCTCCTTTCTTCGCAGCTTCGAGTACAAGAGCTTCCTGACCGAGAGCAGAAACAACAACAATCAATGCTTTTGAGTTTAATTTTAAAATCTCTTCAGTTGCTTCGATACCGCCTTTTTCAGGCATAACTAAATCCATAGTAACTAGATCAGGATTAAGTTTCTTATATAAAGAGATTGCTTCCACACCATTTGAAGCTTCACCGATTACTTCAATTTGCTCAATCTTATTGATGATATTCTTAAGCATGTTACGAGTAAACTGGGCATCGTCTACTATTAGGACCTTTTTTTTATTATTTGACATTTTATCAACTCCTTTTTAATTTATGTTAATGATGATAAATCTTGTTGGATTCTGAATTGTTCAACTTCATTAAAGATCTTTCCCAAATCAAGCATAACTCTTGGTCGTTGTTCAAAATTAACAATTCCTTTGATATATTCTATTGCAACACTAGTTTGAAAGATTGGGCTTAATCCAACAATCTCAGTGGGATCAATATGATCTATACTAATTATTTGATCTACATAAAATCCAACTAGATTATTATCAAGCTTTAGTATTATAATGAACTTTTTTGCTGTAACCGATTCTTTTTCGAAAGAGGAGTTCTTCGAGTACAATATATATTGATTTAAATTCAGTTTTTTCTTTAAATTAATTATATGAATAATCTCTCCCCTGTAATTATAAATTCCATCAATGAAATCTAAGCTTTTTGGTAGTTTCCTTATTAATCCTGCTTGAATTATTTCTTTTACGTCGAAGAGATCGATAACGAACTCTTCCCATCCAATCTTAAATGAAAGAATGGAAATTTGATCCATATTTTCATATTCTTGCTTTTGAGCCATTTTTTACTTACCTTCTTTTTTTAAATAATAAAATATTGGTTAATTTTATCTTCAAAAGATGCAAATGGAGTTACATCTCCATTGAACTCTTTTAAATAATTATTAAAATCGTAAATAAATTCATCTGCAATAAGATACATGTATCTCTGTAGCAAGGAATTCATATTTTCAACAAGAAAAGCAAAAATTACGCTACTTTTTGATATAACGTAAAATTGCTGATTCCCAAAATTTATCTCCTTCAATTTTGCTCCTGTTTCTTCTCCAATAATCGTATTTGAGAAAGATAATAAGGCAGAGATAAAACCTCCAATGTGAACCTCATGATCTGCTATGTTATTACGATTTTTATTAATTTTTGAAAGAAAAGGACTACCTGCGGAACCAATAACAAAGATAGCTATAACTCCAGATGATTTTGGAATTTCAATTTTGTCTTCGAATACTTTATCTATATCAGATAATGGTGCGTCTGAAAGAATTTTTTTATTAATCTTTTTGGATAGGAAATAAAGCTGTGAAAAATTAACTGCAATACTCGGTTCTTTTTCTTCCATATATAGTACTACTGAAATCTCTTTGTTATTATTATTGAAATATTGGATATGAATTGTGAATTCATTTAATGGAATAATTGAGCTTCCTTGTTTTTTGGTTATTATTTCTTTCTTATAGAGTTCTAAGACATTCTGGATAAGAGGAACTCCTATACCTTTTTGAAGAATAATTTTAAAAGCGCCTTCAGATTCTATATCTGAGATTCTTAATAATCCATATCCAAGCATTTGAAACCTTTCTGAATTATTATTAATATTTTGAGCCTTGTCCATAGCTATCATATTATATTCTTACTTTTATTTTTGCAGATTATTTGCTTTGGATTAATTCCCTTAGTTGTTTTTTATTAGCGCTTTATTTATTTTAAATCAAAAAATATTGAATGATGATTTTACATTTTTTGATGTAAAATAATATTATAATTTGTATTCTTTTTTGTGTTTTTTCTAAATTTGAACTAAAAAAGTTATATCAGAATGTATATTTAAACTTAATGTTATAAAAAAATGTTATACTATTGTAAATCACATTTTTTGAATTATTGAGATCTTATAAGATCTAAACTATTTTTTTTTGAAATATACTAAATAATTCTAAGTTTACAATGAGGATTAGTGAAAAATCAAATATGTTAAATAAATTGAAAAATTACACAATAATGATTTCTTTGAACACAAAAAAATGTTAATTAATGAGATTTATATATCTGAGTCTGATAATATGTTTTTAAAAAGAAGAAATCAAGTTATCCAAATTATTTAGACTTCTCATATAAATGAATAAGAATTGAGAGAGCCCTCCGAGGTTCTTGTCTAATCAAAAACTTTTATTCACAAATCCAATTTCAATGGATTTATTGATAAAAATCATTAGGTGTAGGTATCAATTAATTATCTAAAACATCAAAAATTTATACCAAAAGATTGAACTCAGCAATTTTTTTGCCACAAAATGGGATCCAATAAACTAAATAAGATATTTTTTCATAAATATGAGGATTTTTAAAGGGTAAACCAAAAAGATTTATTAAGAGAAAAAATAAATTATAATCAATAAATTTAAAGTAAATTTTGAAATTTAATAATGAGGAAAGAGAGATGCTATCAAAAGAAGATGATATAAATAATAAAATTAAACTTACTAATGATATTTTGAATCATGTATATGAAATCCTAACGTTATTCAAACCTTTAATGGATAAAATGATTGAAATGGAAGAATCAAAAGAATTTAAAAAAAATGGAACTTTTGACAGAGCAGCATACTTATTTGGTAAGATTTCCGATTTATGTAAAGAAATAGAAAGTAGTTCTACACCAAAAAATACTTTTTTAGAAAATTTAGGTAATTAAGATTTAAATTCTTGAGAGACCTATTCATTAAAAATTGGATGAATGTGAAATGCGCCCACCGGGAATTGAACCCGGGTCGCGAGGTTGGGAACCTAGCATACTAAACCACTATACTATGGGCGCAAATTTTGATTACCATTCAACAAATTAAGATTTATAACAAAAATATATATGACAATAATTTTAGTTAACAAATAAAATTTTTTGTAAAACAAGCTGTAACATTATTTCGTACCAGTATATAGTACAAATAGACAATGTACATACAAATATAACTATCAAATTCCATTCAATCTTATAGATTGCATTAGAGGAAGACAAGTCTTTAGAGTTCAATATTATTTATTCTTGCGATGAATAAATAGAAACGGGGTTTGAAAAATGTTAGAACTAATGAAAATCATTAAATAAATAAAGAAATCTTTGAGGAATTTGATGTGTCAGAAGAATTTAAACAAAATGAGAAAAAAGTAGAGGAATCTGAAAAAAAGTATCGAGATTTAGTTAATAATCTTACTGATATTAATCTTGAAGTCAATGTGAATGGTATAGTAACTTATGTTAGCCCTCAATGTTATAATATCATGGGTTATCAACCGATGGAACTCCTAGGAAAAAACGCTCTGAATTATATCCATCCTGAGGATGTGTTAAAAATCGCAGAAGCAATGAAATTAGCACTTCAAACAAGTGAAAGAATTTCTGTTCCTAAATACAAGCTTTTGCACAAAAATGGAAATATTATTTATGCCTCAGCAAAGGGAAAATATGTTAAGACAAATGAAAGTGAAAGATTTATCGTCACCATACAAGATATTACATCTCAGATATTAGTAGAGCAAAAGTTAAAGGAATCAGAAGAAAAATATCGAAGTTTAATTGATAATCTCACGGATATTATACTAGAACTCGATATAAATGGAACTATAACTTATATTAGTCCTCAATGTTATAACATTGTAGGTTATCAACAAAATGAGCTTGTTGGAAAGAAAGCACTTAAATATATTCATCCAAAAGATGTACTAAAATTAGTAGAATCAATGAAAAATGCAAGAGATACTAAAAAATTGATAGCTGCTCCTGATTTTAAACTTATCCATAAAAATGGAAATATCGTATATTCATCAGCTAGAGGTAAACATGTTATTACAAATGGAATGGACAGATACATTGTTACATTAAGAGATATCACAACTAAAAAAAAAATAGAACTAAAATTGAAAGAATCTGAAGAGAAATATCGTTTAATTTCTGAAAATGCTAATGAGTTAATTCTTATAGTCAGTGAAACTTTAAATATTGAATACGTAAATAAAAAACCATTATTAAAAATAGCAGGTTATTCTATTGATGAAGTTATTGGAAAAAGAGCTTTAAATTTCTTACATTTAGATGATAAAGAGAAAAGCTTCAAACAATTTTATGAAGCTTTTAATAAAGAGGGGCATGGAATTGTAGAAGCTAAAGTGAGACACAGGGAAGGTCATTACTTCCATGTAGAAATAAATGGAAGTTTATTTCATAATGAAAAAGGTGAACCCAAAGGTCTTCTAATCACTCGAGATATAACAGAGCGTAAAAAAGCTGAAAATCTCATAATTGAAGAATATAAAAAACTGGAAGAATTAAGCCAAATTAAAAGTGAATTAATTATGCAGGCCTCCCATGAACTCAAAACACCCTTAAGTTCAATATATGCCGCATCACAAATCCTTCTACAAAACTATAAAGAAACACTCGATCATAAACCATTGGAATTCATTGAAATGATATATAGAGGAAGTCAAAAATTACGACAATTAATTGAAAATTTACTTGATGTCTCTAAAATAGAATCAGGGAAATTCAATTTAAATTTGCAAAAAGAGAATATTATTGATTTTATTCATGAGTGTTGTTCAGATTTACAATATTGGGCAGAAAAAAAAAATATAAATATAAAATTTGAGCTTCCAGAAGAAGTTTTTGTAAAAATAGATAAGGTTAGGGTTGAGCAAGTTATTACTAATCTTCTATCTAATGCAATCAAATTCACTCCTCCTAATGGTAATATCTACATTAATTTAAATGTCATTGATCAATGGGTAGAGATCTCTATAAAAGATACCGGCATTGGACTTGTTGAAAAAGAAAAAAAATTATTATTTGAAAAGTTTGGGAAAATAAAAAGAGTTATTAAAGACAAAGATATAGATGTTGAAGGATCAGGTTTAGGTTTATATATCTCTAAACGGATCGTATCACTCCATCAAGGTATGTTACTAGTTAAGTCTGATGGGAGAAATAAAGGATCAACATTTACAATCAGATTACCATTATCTAAATAGTATATTTACATGATTGTAATAGACTGTGAAGGGAAAATAAAACCTCACTTAAATTTTAATAGTATCACTACTTTTTAAATTCATTATTTGAGTTATATATACAAATCCAATTGGTTTGTTAAAAAAATAAGACTTAAAATTATTTCATAGATTGGATAAAATGGAAAAAATCAATTCCTTATTTGACAAGATAATAACAGACTTTTCTGGTGGTATATGGGGATTACTATCGATAGGTTTTGGACTTACAGGTGATTTAATCAGTTATATTTTTTTTCCAGGTTATGATTTTACAAAAAAGGCTGTTAGTTATTTATGTGAGGGGCCAGGAGGATTATTTTTTCAAATCGGGTCAGTAATTTCTGGAATTTTTGCAATATTTTTTGTTATATCTTTAGCAAGGAGTATAGATGGTGAAGAAATTAGTGAAATATTAAAAAAAAGTACACTGGTTTTTGCATTAATATCGTGTATAAATTTAATTATTTTAGGCGCTTTTTGTGGCCCTAATCTCATTATATCATTAATTCATGGTTTTTCTGCTTTTCTTAGTTGGTTTTCAGGATTAGTTTATATCACACTTTTCAATATATTAATTTTAAAAGATTCCAAATTTTCGAAATATTTAGCATATTCTGGATTTATTATATCTTCTTTATTTCTTTTATTGTTAGTATTTTGGATTTTGCATTTTTTTGAAATAACTCGTTTTCTCGGACTATTTTTACCAACAATAGAGTGGGTAGATACTTTTGCTATTATAATCTGGTATCTTATCATTTCAATATATTTGATTCATAAAAAAATCTAATTAGAAGCGAGATTATTTATCTTAAATATTATTTCTATTATGGAAATTTTTTTAAATCTTAAAATGTAGACAGATTATAATGAATAATCGTAATATATTATATCTTCTTGGTGCTATATTTGGGATATTAGCATTCATAATTGGTGTTTCTGGATATGTTATATCATTAATTTTAACTCCAACATATAGAATGTGGGCAACTTCAATAAGTAATTTACTTCTTGAACCTTACGGCCCTTTTGCAAGAATAGGATTAATAATCACCAATATTATAGTAATTCCATATATTTTTTCATTGGGAAAGACACTTAAACATGAGGGTGTTTATGAATTAATCAGAAAGATAGCAATTATAGCAGGGATATTTGCATGTGTAAATGCAATATTAACAGGAATAGTGGCAGGACATACTCCAATCCTCAGTAGATTGCATGGTTTATTTGTACTATTAAGTTGGATTAGTGGCGCAATAACTACTTTTACTTTTAGTTTATTAATGTTAAAGAACCCTAACTTTTCGAAGTATATAACTACTAGTGGTTTTTTAGTAGCAGGAATTTTTATTGGCTTTTTAATACCCTTTTTCATCACTAACTTTTGTTCATATTTTCCTGCTTTATGTTATGAATTTGGCGCTGCAATATATGTAATATTGCCTACTTGGGAGTGGGCTGTTGTTCTATCTATACTTTATTGGTACTTTTCTAATTCGGTTTATATGTTATATAAAAAAGATTTATTATCCTAAAGATGGATTATATTAAATAATCTTTATTGTGTGAGATTTTTATGGAAGATTTAAGTTTTGAAAAAGATATAAGAATTGACAAAAATGATGCCTTAATTGTGGTAGATATACAATATGACTTTATTCCAGGGGGGTCATTACCTGTTGAGGAAGGAGATCTAATAATTGATGGGATAAATCAAATTGCAAAATTATTTAAAGAAAAAAAGGCAACTGTGGTATTAACTCAAGATTGGCATCCTCAAAATCATTTATCATTTGCTAGTAATCATCAAGGTAAAGCTCCTGGTGATAAGTTTACTTCAGAAGATGGAGCTATAGGACCAGTTTTGTGGCCAGATCATTGTATACAAAACACTAAAGGAGCAGAATTTCATCAAAAATTAAATTATGATTTAGCAGATAAAGTAATCAAAAAAGGAATGAACCCAAAAGTAGACAGCTATTCTAGTTTTAGAGATAATGATAAAAAATCTGAAACTGGACTTCGAGAATATTTAAATTCCAAAGATATTAAACGGATTTTTGTTTGTGGGTTAGCTTTAGATTATTGTTGCTATTATACTGCTATGGATGCGTATGAATTTAATTATGCAGTGTATTTTTTAGTAGAACTAACGAGGGGTATCAATTTACCTGAAGGTAGTATAAAAAACACTCTGAATATTATGAAAAGTACTGGGATTAAATTTGCGAATATCTCAAGTTTTGAATAAAAATAGTTTTTTTATATCTTTCTTTTATCAATTTAATGAAAACTAAGTTTCCTTATGAAAAGATTTTAGTTGTATGTTCGGTGAATACTGCTAGATCACGAATGGCTGAAGGATTCCTAAATGACTTCTTTTCTAAAGCTAATTTAAATGTGAAGGTTGATTCAGGGGGGATCGCGTCAAATGCTCGAGACGGTATGTTAATATCAATGGATGCTAAATTAGCTATGGGAGAAATAGGGATTAAATTATCTGAAACAGCTTTATCTCAAGATTTGAAAAAGTATCCGAAATTAATCAGCGATGCAGATTTAATACTCACATTAACAAATAAACATAGAGAAGAAATCCGTAAATTATTTAATATTGATGGTAAAGAAATATTTACAATTAAAGAATTTGCTGGAGAAACAGGTGATATTGAGGATCCTAGTATGAAAGAACTTGAAGGTTTTAGAATAGCGCGTAATGAAATTATTGATTGTTTAATGAAAGGATTAAATAAATATGAGTTTTAGATGATGATAGAATTTATTATTATAGCAATTTTACAAGGTTTCTTTGAATGGCTGCCAATTTCCTCCAGTGGTCAAGTTTTTATGGTTTCAATGAACGTATTTGGATTTAATGGTGATGAAGCATTAAGTCTTGCAATATGGTTACATCTCGGTACTACATTAGCAGTTTTATTAAAATTTAGAAAAGATTATATTAAAATTTTTAAAAGTTTCATCCCAAAATCATTTAGCGTTGATGATGTAGATGTAAAGAAAAGGAATTGGTTGATTTATGCTACCATAGGCACTGGAATAACTGCAATACCCCTTTATATTATTTTTAAAATAATAATATCTGGTGCTTTTATTGCTTTACAAGGAGATGTGATTACCTTAATTGTCTCAGGATTTTTAATAACTACAGGAGTAATCCTTCTCAAATCAAGAAAAGTCTATGGAGAAAATACAATTGATGATATTGCATCAGATGCCCTCCCAAAAGACAGTTTCTTTGCAGGACTGATCCAGGGAACATCAATTTTGCCAGGAATTTCCCGGTCAGGAGTTACAATTACTACTATTTTATTAGAAAGATACACCCAAGATAATGCTTTAAAATTGAGTTTTTTAATGTCAGTTCCTGTTGCCCTCGCTTCTATTGCTGTTGATATACTATTTGGTGGAGCTCAAGTACTAAACCTCTTAAATCCAATATTAATTGTGATTACAACATTCATTAGCTTTCTAGTAGGTTATTTAACTATAGAAGTTTTACTCCATATTGCTCAAAAGCTTAATTTTGGTTATTTTTGTATAGGGTATGGAGTTTTAGCTTATTTAGTTATAGTACCATTTATTATTTTTACTTAAATTGTTGAAATATAATTTTTTATATATTCAGTTAATACATTTTCAATATTAGGGATTCCCTTAAAACTCGGAAAATCATTTAAATCTATAAGATAATGAACTTCTTGATTAATCGGTTTAACTAAATCAAATCCAAAAATTTTCAAATTTAATTCTTTTGATAAAATTCCTGAAAGCCGTTTTATATCTTCTGTAATTTCAAGACTTTCTCGTTCAATGAGACTTACATCAATATGTTCGGGTTTTTCTCTTAAGAATTTGTATATTGGGTTTTCTCTTTTAATTCCAAAAACTTTATCTCCGATGACATAGATTTTTCTCTCATATCCATCACATTCTATGAATTTTTGGATATATACATCATAATAAAGAAATTCATGATATCTTTCACAAAAAATCTCTACATCATCTATGTGTTGAACAAGAAAATTAAATCTATTATATTTATCATGCTGATAATGACTTTTAATTACTATAGGTAATTTTGTTGACGCCCATTCCTTAAATTTTTCTACGGTTGATAAGTTTTGATTCCATGAATTAGGTAATTTGAATTTAGCGAGTACATTTTGATAAGTCTCAAAAATTTTCCGGAAATGATAATCAAGAGCAATTTTATTCTTACACACTAGAACTGAATCTACATCGTGCAGAGTTGGAATTTTGTATAATTTTGCAAAATGTA
>JAEOTW010000098.1 GCA_016839655.1 Promethearchaeota archaeon
ACTCTTTATTAAAATATTGCTCTTTTTAGAGATGATAGAAAATTAAAAGTAATGGTGGAATAAAATTAATTTAATAAATTTAAAAAAGGAAATAAAAACATTTTTTGACTTATTAATTAAAAAGACTGATGCAATTTCTTGTAGTTTGATAGATCAAGATGAAAATATTATATTCTCTAATAATAAAGACATAAACTCTCAGAAGTATGAGATTGAGCTTAAAAAACTAATTAAGATTATTAAATTAATCTCAAAAAATTCAAAAACAGTTTTGGATTATCATTCTAAAATCCAGACTATAATCTGTTCTGAGATAGATAGGGTAAGAGATAATTGTTTTTTTCTATTAATAAAAAACTTTGATCTAGATAAAACTATTATAGCATGTTTTCCATCTACGACTTCTCACCAACATGCTTATACTAATTTTAAGAAGACAATTAAAATCCTTTCATATTTTTTCAAGGATTTGGAATCTCCGATTATGCACTGAAAAATTTACTTTAAAAGAATTTTTAAGAATTAGTAACCATGGGTTAATTTGGGGAGTAATCTTATAAAACTAAATAAAATTATTCAATGACCTTTTTTTTCTAAATTATTAGAACTTGAGATTTTTTTAAAAATGATTTCTAAAAATATTCCAGTAATAGTAGGGGCTGCTCAAATAACTCAAAAAAAAGATGTTGATATTCCACTTGATCCTATGGGATTAATAGTGAAATCAAGTCTTAGGGCTTTTAATAATACTGGGATAGATTCTATTCATAATGAAATTGATAGCATATACATGTCAACCATATCTAGCTGGATATATGATGATCCTCCAGAGATTCTAAGTAATTTTCTTAATGTTAAATCCCCACAAAAATATATTGCACCTATAAGTGGAAACGTACCTCAATTATTAGTTAACAAAGCTGCTAAGGCAGTTTTTAAAAGAAAAAGCAATTTAGTCCTCATTGCAGGAGGTGAAGCTTCTTATTCGGTATACCGCGCCAAAAAAGATAATATCTCTCTAAATTGGCCGAAACCCCCTCAGAAGGCAGTAAATGAGGCTCGTAAAGCAATAATATTTTATTTAAGTCAGTTTGAAAATCAGTATAAATTAACTAATCCAACATACATATATGCATTAATTGAAACAGCTTTAAGAGCTTCACTAGGTAGAAGTTTAAAAGAACACTCGGATTATATTGGTAACCTTTATGAAAGATTTTCAAAGATAGCATCTGAAAATCCTTATGCTTGGGAAAAAAATCAATATAGTTTGAAAGAAATAACTACTCCTAGCGCTGATAACCGAATCGTATGTCATCCATATACTAAAAATATGGTAGCTAACCTTTATGTAGATCAAGCAGCATCATTAGTTATTACATCTGAAGAATTAGCAAAGAAACTTGGTATTGATCCAAAATTTTGGGTTTATCCTATGGGAGGTGTAGATCTCAAAAATATTTTTTATTTATCACAACGTCCCAAATTATATAATTCCCCTGCAATTAGAGAAGCATCTAGCCTAGTCTTAGATCAAGCGGGCTTAAAACTTGAAGATATTGATGCTTTTGATCTTTATAGTTGTTTTCCTTGTATGGTTGAAATCGCTAAGAGAGAAATTGGTATTAAAGAAGATGATCCTCGAGATTTAACACTAACTGGAGGGCTTTCTTTTTTTGGGGGCCCATTCAGCAGTTATTCAATGCATTCAATAGTTACCGCAATTAATTGTATTCAAAAAAAACCTTCGACGAAGATCATGGTGTTAGCGAATGGAGGTTATAATACAGCCCAATCAATTGGAATATATGGTAAAGAACCCCCTGCTAAGGGTTGGGATGAAGATGACTATGTTAAGATACAAAATTCTCTGAAAAGTAAATCATTACCAGAACCTATAATTAAGGCATATGGAAATATTACAATTGAGGGTTATACAATCATAAATGATCGAAGGGGTTTACCAGATTATGGGGTGGTAATAGGGCTATTAGAAACCGGTAATCGTACAATTGCTCTTATTTTAACAGATTTAGAGTCATTTAAGGAACTTGAGAGACAAGAACTAGTAGGAAAAACCTATAAAGTTGAATATGATAATCAATTGAAACGAAATAAGCTTTTAATCTGAATAATACCAATTTTCCTTTTTTGAGTTATATATAAAAATATTATAATTTAAATCCTTAAATACAAATAATCAATTATTTGAAAACTAAAAGAATAAAAAGAGATAATTTATAAATTTAATATAGGAGTTGGGTATAGAATATTTTGATTTCAGTTTTCAGGTAAGAATAAATTTAATATTAGTGAAATGTTAATAAAATAATAATAAGGATAATATAAAATGGGCCAAAAAAATTCGTATATGGAATTGATGAATCCAATTTTTTTAAAATTGAAACAGAATGGTAAAAGTATTTATGAAACTCTTACTAAACCCAAAGTTGTAAAGATTTCAATTTATATAAGTCTACTTACATTTTTACCAGGATTAATAACAGGAATAATTGTTGCAATAAATTTTGGTGCTTTAGGTTATAATCTTTGGTTCAATTGGATAAGTGATTTGGGTTCTCTCCTATATACTCCAGCTCCTTTCATTTTGGATTTAACTTGTATAGTAAGCGCCATTTTTATTATCCCCTTAATCTTGAATTTAAGTCGTTTGTATAGCTCACATCAGAATCATAAATTAGATAACTCAAAGAAAGAGCATTATATCATCCTTTTTCGAAGAATTTTCGGATATATTGGTGTAGGAGCTCTTTTAATTGGTGTAATTGGTATGTTTTTTGTAGGAGTATTCAGTTTGGATAGGTCTCCTTTTGATTTGCATTTTTATTTCTCTACCTCCGCTTTTGGTGGATTTGCAGTTGGAGCTTTTTTTACTGGATTAGCCATTGTATTAAGGAAAAGAATTTTCCCAAAAACAGTAGGTTACTTTATGATATTCGGTCCGTCAACAGCATCAATAATATTTTTATTATGCCCCGCTCCATTAACTAGACAATTTCTTGAATGGATTCTAATGTTTAGTTCATTAGGATGGTATTATATAATAGTATTTATCACTCTACAAAAGCTAAATACACTCCTCTTTTTTAATCCTGATTTCAAATGGTAAGGATTTGGATTATCATAAGTTTTTTTTTTCTCTCATTCTAAATACTAAGTGCTTTTGAAAAATGGACTCCATTAGTTTTAATTACAAGTCAAAATTTATTCTATTTATATCTATAGAAAAATTATGTCTATACGAATTAATCAAAGAAGAGATTGAAAATGAACTATTCTGAAAATGAAATTATTAATAATTATCTTACACAAGTATATAAAAAATTTCCTGAGTGGCTTAAACTAAAAAAGGAAGAAGTTGATAAAATTTTAGGAGATTTGGAGGCTCAAATTCTTAGTGAAGCAAGAAATATTGGTGGAGGTCAAGAACCAACTGATCTAGAAATTCAGCAAGCTTTATTACATATGAGTACTCCCGAAAGTATTGCTAACATTTACAAACTTCGAGGTACACCAAAACTATACATAACTGAAGAACTTCTCGATTTTTATATAAGGACTATGCTTTTCTTCTTTATAATTGTTATTGCCATAAATGTGGTTGTCTCAATTTTTAAGTTTATTTTTCAGCCGTTTAATTGGATAATAACTCTTGGAGAAATGTTCTCAGGAATGTGGATTGGTTGTTTGATAACCGCAATATTAATCACAATTCTTTTTGTATATTTTTCTATGCAAGGTTTTCTTCCAGAAGATTTTGGTGTTATACCTTCAAGATTAGCAATGATTTTCCCTTTTCATATATCAGAAATGGGATTACAAGAAACCAGAGAATACACCAAAGTAAAATTAGAGGAAGCAGGTGAAAGAGCAAGGGAGACGATGGCAGAAGCTCGTTTACGGGTGAAAGACAAAATTAGTGAAATAAAAGGAATTACAAAAGAAAAGTTAGAAGCGGCTGAATTTAGAAGAGAACAAAAATTAATGGAAGCTGAAATTAAAAGGCAAGAAAAGTTAGAAAGAGCTAAACTACTTAGAGAAGAAAGAAAAGAAGAAGCAAAAATAAAAAAAGAATTGAAAAAGAAGCAACCTGTTTCAGTTGGGGAATTGATATTTGGTGCTATTGGAGGAATTGTATTTGGATTATTTATAATTATTCAACCATTTGCAGGCATACCTGGATTATTTGTTACTGAATTCCTTGACTGGTTAAAATTATTCGGGTTAGTTATAGTTATAAGTGGTCTTATTAACTTAATTCGATTAGCAATTGGAGTTAGAAATCATACTGGACAACAAGTAATGCTAGTGATTGAAGCACTTTATTCATTAGTTGGTATACCTTTACTTTTAATTCTTTTAAATAATCCGGGGATATTTCCAATTTCTCTTTTTACAGGAGGATTAATTGATACAAGTGATTTAATTAATCCAAGTCATTTAGCTTATATTATTTATTTCTGGGTAATCATTGGAATAATAATTGCCATTTTAGGTTCTATGATTGGGAACTTTTATAAAGTAAGTAAGATCCAAAAAGTAAAAGCAGAATTTTATTAATTATTTTGAAAAATAAACAAAATCTTTTTTTTTTTTCTTGTTTTAAAAGAAGTGTATTCTATTATTCTTAATTATATCTTTGAATAAACATGGGATTATCAGAGGATTTAAATACTAAATTAAAGGCTCTTATAACTTCTTTAAAAGAGAAAAAGATCATTGTAGCATTTTCTGGGGGCGTAGATAGTTCACTTTTAGCATTCCTTTCAAAAAAATTTGCAAAAGATACTCTCCTTATAACCGAAAGATCGATTCTTTATCCTGAAGAAGAGATTGAAGTAGCCTCTCAGTTTGCCAGAAAATATGGTATAAATCATATAATTATTGAAAGAAATCCCTTAGAGGATAAAGATTTTAAAAGTAATCCCTCTAACAGATGCTATATTTGTAAATTAGGATTGTATAGGGATATTCTTGAAATAAAAAATTCTAAGAAATTTGATGTAATATTAGATGGCTCAAACTTGGATGATCTTTCGGATTATAGACCAGGGATGCAAGCATTAAAAGAATTAAAAATTTCTACTCCATATATAGACTATAAAATAAAAAAAAAAGAGATCAGAGAGATAAGTAAATGTTATCACTTGGATGTTCAATCTAAACCTTCAATGGCTTGTTTTTCATCTCGTATTCCTTATGGTCAAACAATCAGCCAAAACAAATTAACAATGATAAGAGAAGGAGAAAAATTTCTTAAAGAAACTTTTAACTTAAAACAACTGAGAGTAAGATTACATGAACCCCGTCTTGCTCGGATTGAATTCTTATTTGAAGATTTAACCACTATATTAACAAGTAACAATCTAAATATAATTAGAAAAAGATTTAAAGAGCTTGGATTTACTTACATAACAATTGATGTTGAAGGTTTTAGATCTGGTTCAATGAATGAAATTTTAGATTTAAATTTGAATTAATTTCTTCAACTATTATTGTTGTTTTTCAATATATTCAATTATCTGTTTTCTTTTCTTTAACGCTTTTGAAGCAGCCTCTTCAATATTACTTTCCATCATATCGAGAGATTCAGGTATTTCCTCTCCAACTTCTTGCTTTATTTTGGTATAAGCAGATTCCCGGAATTTTGGAAGAATTTCTTTTTTTTCCTGTCCTTTATAAGTCATATAAACTTGGTTTGAATCATCCACATAACCAATTTCATTACACTTAATCTCATTTTTAGTAAGATCATTTAAGATTTTTTCTGACACAGATTCAGAACAGTATATTAAAAGCGAATCAAGAGAAACTCCTAAATAATCCACCCCAACTTTTTCCAACATGTTTAAAACAGTGGGATTGATAAGATTTCTTACTTTTTCTTCAAAAATATTTACACCACAATTAGCTTCATAATTAATTTCATATAAATCTCCTCTTAATCCACCATTTGTGACATCACACATAGCTCTAATTTCATTGATATATGTGGAGTTTAAAATAATTTCACAAGCTTTAAGAAATTTGATATTCAAAGTTTCTTTTACAACATCATGATACCCAGAGTATACTGCAGTTGTTGTAATTGTTCCTCCTCCAGCACCTTCAGTCATTAGTATTCTATCCCCTTCTTTTATATTTCTTCGTGCAAAAAGTTTCCCCTTAGCAAGACCAATAGCAGCAATTCCTCCTACAAGTCTATTTCCAATAACCATATCACCTCCAATTCTTAAAGTTGAGCCTGCTGTGATAGGAACATCAGTAATTTCTGCAATTGTGGATACTCCTGACATAAAATCAAAAAGTTTTCCCACATCTGCATCATCACCTAAATGAACATCAACCATAATAGAGATTGGTTTTGCACCTTTAACGTACAAATCTCTTAGTGCTGCTCGTGTAACATGAAATCCGCAAATAAAAGGAAAATCACTTAGTCTTGAATGAATTCCTTCCATTTTAGAGGCTATAATTAAATCATAATGACCAAACTCCTTTCCATCAAAACCTGATAAACTAGAAAGTCTTATTGCACCAGCATCATCCAATGAGGTGGGTGCTAAATACGGTTTTTTATCCGTTTCTGATAATTCTGCAATTAATTTATGAACAAAAAAATCACCAGCACCTCGACATCCGACTCCCTGTTTACCGATAGAAACATTTGCTCTATTTATATCTAATAATTCTTTCATAAATGGATTTTTTACTGAACCTATTTCACTTTTCTGGCATTCTTCTAATACTGCCTTAGCATATTTGACTGCTAAAGAATTTTCAATATCTTTAAAATCATGATATTCTTGTACTATTCTTTGAATAATATCTTGTTCGGAATATCCCTTTTTTATCAAATTCCTCGTTAAGCCTTCTAAATCGCTCAATTTACTCAAACCTCTCTAAATTATAAAATTCTAAATTAAAAGTATATAACTATCTAATCTACAGTTAATGTTTTTGATAGATTTCTTGGATAATCTGGATCAATTCCCCGTTCAATTGACATATAGAGAGCAAGTAACTGTAGTGGAATTACCGCTAAGATTGGTGATATAAGCTGTGATGATTTTGGTATTTCAAAATAATCACCTGGTTTTACGTGATTATCTAATCCTTTAATATATTCGCCAATCACTATTGGTCTTCCATCTCGACATTCAACTTCTGAGATATGAGATGTAACATAATATTTGTCATTAGGAGCTACAATATATATTACTGGATAACCATCTTCAACAATACTTAATGGTCCATGTTTAAATTCAGAGGAATACATAGCTTCTGCGGATATATAATTTATTTCACGTATTTTTAGAGCTCCTTCTAAAGCTACACCATGTGTTATTCCATATCCTAGTAGAGACATAGCATCTGTTTTTGATAATTCTTTAGCTAATTGTTTTGCTTTATCAGCACTATCATTAATTGTCTTTTTAACTAATTTAGAAATATTATGAATTTCGTCTTTAAGTTCTTCAAACTCTTTATCAGATATTTTTCCCTTTTTATGTCCAACTCTAGCCGC
>JAEOTW010000099.1 GCA_016839655.1 Promethearchaeota archaeon
AAGAAATCGTGCCATTGAATCTATCAAACAGGAACTAAGAGAGCGTCTCCCACAGCTTGATATGATCGAGGCACACAGATTGAAGCAAAGAACTCTTTATGATATAGAGATGCTTGAAGAAACAGGTTTTTGTAAGGGAATTGAAAATTATTCTCGGCATTTTGATGGTAGGAAACCTGGGGAAAAACCATATTGTTTTCTTGATTATTTCCAAAAAGATTTTTTGATGTTTATTGATGAAAGTCACAGAACTATTCCTCAGATTCATGGAATGAATCGCGGAGACTATTCTCGAAAAAAAGCTCTCATTGAATATGGTTTTAGACTTCCAAGTGCTTTTGATAACCGACCACTTACTTATGATGAATTTTCAAAATATATGAAAAATGTAATTTTTGTGTCTGCAACACCAGGTGATTATGAACTCGGGATTTCTGAATCCATTGTTGAACAAATAATTCGACCTACTGGACTTGTTGATCCTCATGTAGAAATTAGAAAAACAAAAGGTCAGATTGACAATCTTATTAGTGAGATTCATAACACTATTGCTCGTGGTGATAGAGCTCTTGTCACCACTCTTACTAAAAGACTTGCTGAAGAGCTTACTGAGTTTTTAGCTGAAAAGGAAATTAAAACAAGATACCTTCATGCTGAAATAGATACTCTTGAACGGTCTGAAATAATTAGGCAACTTCGATTAAAAAAATTTGATGTTTTAGTTGGTATCAACTTACTTAGGGAAGGGCTTGATATTCCAGAAGTAGGTTTTATTGGAATCCTTGATGCAGATAAAGAAGGTTTTTTACGTGATCAAAGAAGCCTTATTCAGATAATTGGGCGAGCTGCAAGAAATGTAAATTCAAAAGTAGTGCTTTATGCAGACAATGTAACTGATTCAATTCAAAGAGCTCTCGAGGAGACAAAAAGAAGAAGAGATATGCAAATTAAATTTAATAAAAAACATGGTATTGTTCCTACTACAATTATTAAACAAATAAAAGAAAAAATTGCAGACATAAAAGATGTAAAATACATTCCTAAAAAAGACATTCCTAAAATGATAGTCGACCTTGAAATTGAAATGAGAAGGGAAGCAGATGAACTAAATTTTGAAAAAGCAATTTATCTAAGAGATAGAATTAATAAATTAAAACAAAACTTATAGATTTTTTCAAAGTTTTAAAATTTCCATCAGTTAACCTTAAGTTATTAAATCTGGTGCATATCACTATGAACAATCACTATATACATTAAAATCCCAATTTAAAAATTATTATAGAAATAAATAGGTATGAATTGTTTACCCAATTGTTTATGTCTAGTTCTTGATTTTTATATTCCTGCATTGAATGAGGGTGATGGTTTCTCACAACCTATGGTGTCGTAAATTAATTGGAAAATAAACATACTTACACCTGCAAATTCCCAATTCTTAAACCACATTATATCAAATATAACAGAAATTATTGGAAGTCCTTCAAAAAATTTACTGAAAAAACTTACTATTCCACATCTAATAAGATATACATAGTAAAGGATTAATAAAGTCTTACATATCGTTGAATAATTTCTGAAAGGCAAACTCTCAGAGTTTTCGTTTAACCCTTCAAGTGATGTAATCCTATCATAGAGTTCTTGGTCGTCCATGATAAAATTATTCAAATCATCAAGAATCTCAGGATTTGTAATTTCAACTGATTCTACAGTATCTATAACATTTTTTTCTCCAAGAATCTTTGTAATTTCACAACCTTTCAAGTAGGAAGATTCAAGGTAATCATGTGTAACGCTTGATTCAGTAAAAAGCAATGAGACAAGAAGTTTTGGTTTCTTTAAAAATAAATTTTTAAATATAACTTTACTATCGAAATCCCATGTTATATAACTATTATCATTTTTCCATTCATCAATAATTTGATTTAATAATTCATTTACTTCAGGTTTATTTGATACCTCAATTATTGTTTCAAAAAGATAATTATTAGGTTCCATCTGTTCTTTTTTTAACTCATTTGTTGATACTATGGGTTGAAAAGCAAGTCCGATAAACAACAGCGTTATTCCAATAACCATTGATTTTAAAATATTTTTCATCATTTCACTTCCCCGTATAATCAAAATAGATTATCTATTATATAAACTTTATATACAAATCTATAATAATTGTCAGATATCCTTACATATTTCTCCTTTTAGTATAATTTTTATATCTTCCAAATACTTTAGGAAACGTTAGGAAAACGGATAAAATCTATTTTTAATTACCTGATAAAGGATGAAGGGGGATGAATAGAAAATTATATCCATTTTTTCAGGGAATTTCCCCCTCACCTCATATTTAAAATACATTATAGGTATTTAAATCTGTGCTAATAAGTATCACATATTAAAAAATATAAGCTTAATAAAAAAATATATTTCTAGCGAAGATATTTTATATTTAAAATATATTTAGATTATTTGCTACTTGGAAAAATGGGATATGGGATGTACAATAAACTATCAGAATGCATTAGTGAAAATACTGTTTTTATCATAAAGTTAATTTTAGGAGGACTTTAATGAAGGAAGAACCAGATATTGTTAAAGAGTTAAGAAATGCAGAAAAATTTGGATTACTGGAAGGACTTTTTAAGGGTGCTATTGAAGAGTTGGAAGTACCTAATGGGTCTACAGAAAATAATAACCAAAGAAGCTGTATGAATGAAAAGAAGGAAAAAACCAATAATCGTGAAGAACTAGATATAAAAGAAAAATATCAAACAATTTTTGAAAATTATACTATAGCAATTACTTTAGCAGATAATCATGAAAGGATAATTTCTTGGAATAAATATGCTGAAGAACTTTTAAATATGAATGAAAAGGAGTTATATTTGACACCAGTTCGTTCACTTTATCCCGAAGAAGAATGGCAAAAATTACGAGCTGAAAACATTAGACAAAAAGGAATTAAGTATCGCATGGAAACAAGGATGATTAAGAAAAATAAAGGGCTTTTAGATGTTGAGATTTCCTTGTGTGTTCTAAAAGGAAAATATGGAAAAATCGCAGGTTCAGTTGGTATTATTAAAGATATTTCAAGACTTAAGGAAACAGAACGAGAATTAAAAACATCAGAAGAGAAATATAAAACGATATTTGAAAACTCTGCAGTTGCGTTAACTCTTACTGATGAACAAGAAAGAATTATTTCATGGAACAAATGTGCAGAAAAAATTCTTGGAATGAATAAAGATGATTTATATTTAAAACCAGTTAAATTTCTCTATCCTAAGGAAGAATGGAAAAAAATCCGCTCCCAAAATATTAGGCAAAAAGGTTTACAATATCATTTAGAAACAAAGGTTTTAAATAAAAATAATGAAACTGTTGATGTAGATTTATCTCTAAGTGTTTTAAAAAATTTTAAAGGAAAAATTATAGGTTCCATAGGTGTTCTTCAAGACATTTCAATATATAAAAATATGGAAAAAAATCTCAAAGAAAGTTTAGACAAATTTAGAGATCTAGCAGAAGAATCACCAAACATGATTTTTATAAATAAGAATGGTAAAATATTATATGCAAATAAAAAGTGTGAGGAATTAATGGGTTATCATAGAAAAGAATTCTATTCACCTAAATTTAATTTTTTAAAACTAATTGCCCCAGATAATAGGGATTTTATAATGAAAAATTTTAAAAAGCATACTGCTGGAAAAAATATTAGACCATATGAATATGCACTTGTTTCTAAGGAGGGAAAAAGGATAGAAGCAATCATTGCAACAAAATTAATAAATTATGAAGGTGGAAAAGCCATTCTTGGGATAATTACTGATATTACAGATAGAAAGATAATGGAAGAAAAATTGCGAGATAGCGAATGGAAATATCGAACTGTTTTTGAAAATGCAAATGATGAAATCATATATATAGATAAAAGCGGGACAATACTAGACGTAAATAAAAAGGTAAAGGATGTCTTTGGATATAGTCCTAATGAATTAATCGGAAAAAAATTTAATAAACTTGGTTTCACAACCTTAAAAGACTTACCAAAACTTATGAAGATATTTAAAAATGTAATTTTAAAAGGAAAATCAATGGATAAAATAGAATTAGAAATAAAAAATAAAAATGGTAGTAAAAATATTCTTGAAGCTAGTGTCAATCCTGTTGTTAAGAATGGTAAAACCGTCGGACTTCTTTCGATTGTAAGAGATATAACTGAAAGAAAACAGTTAGAAAACAAATTATATAGACAAAATGAAATTAACGCTTTAAGAGCAGATATATGGGAAAAAGCTGTCAATATAAACTCAGAAGAAAAATTAATAAAGAAATTATTAGAAACTATAGGAGAATTTTTAAATGTTGATAAAGCAAGTTTTTTAAGAATCAATCATCAAAAAAAGATGGTCATTAGTGAGATTCAATGGAGGAAAAGAGGCAAAATACAAAAAGTGAAAATAAAAATTCCTTATTGGATGGTCAAACGGTTTTTTAGTAAATCACATATAATAATTAATCTAAAAAATATTCCTTCTTTAGCAAGACCTATTGTATCACCTATGTTTAAGAAATATAATCTAAAATCTAGCTTGATAATACCTTATGGGGATATTGATCATCCTAGTGGTTATTTTACTGCTGATGATTGCAAGTCACAAAGAGAATGGAAAGAAGATGAAATTGATTTATTTTCTGAAGTATCAAGAATTATTCAATTAAAGGGCGACCAGATTAAATCAGAGGAAGCTATTATTATGAAGAATAAAAATCTAGAAGAAACACAAGAAAAACTTTATAATCTCAATAAAAGTCTTGATGAAAAAGTTAGAGATCGAACTGATGAGGTTAATAAACTTCTTACACAGAAAGACAATTTCATTAATCAACTTGGTCATGATCTTAAGAATCCATTAACCCCACTTGTAAATCTTCTACCCATGATAGAAAGAACAGAAACCGATCCTAAATCAAAAGAAGCACTCCAAGTATTACATAGAAATGTCGATCGTATTAAAAGAATTGTAGTTCAGACTCTTGAGCTTGCAGAGCTTAATAAACAAGACCATTACATCAATTTTGAAAACATAAACTTATATGAGGAAGCAGAAAACAGTATCAAGGATCAACAAATAATGTATAATGAAAAGGAGATAAAATTAAAAAATAATATTGATAAAAATATTATAGTAAAAGCAGGAAAAGTACAATTAAATGAGGTTTTTATAAATCTTATCAATAATGCTGTTAAATACAGCCCCGTTAAGAGTAATATTACTATTGATGCACATGATGATGGAGAATTTGTTACCGTATCTGTGAAGGATTCTGGTATTGGCATGACAACAGATCAGATTGATAATATATTTGATGAGTTTTATAAGGTTGATGAATCTAGACATGATTTTGATTCTTGTGGTCTTGGTTTGAGTATTTGTAAGCGCATTATTGAAAAACATGGTGGAAGAATTTGGGTTGAAAGTTCAGGTATTGGAAAAGGTAGTATATTTTATTTTACTATTCCAAGAGGTCCTAAAATAGAAAAGGTGAAAATTATAAAGAATTAAAAATTTAAAAGGTGAGAAATAATGAAGAAAAAGATTATGGTAGTTGATGACGAGCCAGATCAAATTTTTACAGCTAAAATGATTCTTGAAGATTTGAGCAATGAATATGAAGTAATCGGAGTGTCCAGCGGTAGTCAATGTATTGAGTTATTGAAAAATAACCAGATTCCAGATATTATATTTTTGGATATTATGATGCCTGGTATGAATGGATGGGATGTCGCAGCTGAAATCAAAAAAAATCCTAAATGGAAAAAAATTCCTTTAGTTTTTTTAACAGCTAAAACAGATTCTCTTAGCGCTACATTTGGTAAAATTGTCAGTGAGGAATATATCTTAAAACCATTTGAAATAAATGACCTTAAGAAAAGTATTGATAAGTTTTTAGATTGATAGAGATGAAAGAAATAGAAAATTCCGATCTTCTCAAAGAGGTAATAAAAGGTCTTTATACTACCGTGAGTAGGAGAACTACTCAAAGCTTTGCAGTTGCAGTTATAGATACTATAATAAAAACTATTGAGGAAAGATATGATTTTTTAAAGCATGTTCAAATTAATCGTTCTGGAGAATTAACAGATTTTATTGACATTTCCCCTGATTTAAACTCTGTTCATCCTGCAAAAATTGGTAAATCTATAGAAGCAATAGTTCAAGTAGTATACATGGACCTTAGAGAGAAGGCCGGAGTATATTTTATAAATGAGGTTAAAAGAAATATTGATGAAGATATTATTATGAAGCTTAGGGAGTGTGGTGTAGATTTAGAGCTTCTTATGCTTCAACAACATTATTTATATAGTAGACATGAGAGAAAAAAGGAAAAAAATGATAAAAATATTAAATCTAAGGATGGAAAAAAAACCCTGGATAACGTAAGTATGTTAGGTTATACAGAGGAGAACATCTCTTCTTGGAATTACGATCCTAAGACTAAGATTTGTATTCTTTATGATAAAGATGGTAAAGAATTAGATCGCTTAAATCTAGATACAATTATTAGGAATTATATTGGGTTTTTAACAAAAGAAGGCGTCATTGAACCACAAAAAGACTATATAGAAAATGAAAAAAAAGAAAGAATTGAAATTAATAATAAAGAGTTTGAGCTTTTAAAAATATTACATGCAAAAGATATTGATATTTTAACTGCAGCTAATCTTTTGAAAGTAACTGAAAAACAACTTAATTTTATGGTTAATAGATTATTAAGACTTGAGATGTTACATTATATTTCTACTGATGAAGTGGCTCTAACAGATACTGGTATGAACCATGTTGAGGAGAAAAAATAGGGGAAAAGTTCCTTTAATCTATATGTTTTCTAATATCCTTAGAACAAATTTATAGAATTTATCAACGGAACTTACATGAACTTGTTCTTCAGGAGAATGCGGATATTTGATAGTCGGACCAATTGAAATCATGTCCATTCCTGGAAATTTCTCTCCAATTATTCCACATTCAAGTCCTGCATGAATTGCTTCAACAACTGGCTCTTTTCCATACATATCCTTAAATATTTTTTTTGAAAGAGCAAGTATTTTTGAATCAAGATTAGGCTTCCATCCTGGATATGGTGAATCTTCTTTTACAATTGCACCTGATAGTTCAGCTGTTGCTTTTATTCTATCACGGAAATCTTGTAACGCAGATTTAATCGAGCTTCTGGTTGATAGACCAATTGCGGCATTTCCCTCTTTAATTGATACAGTTGCAAGATTAGTTGATGTTTCAACAAGGGTAGGAATGTCATAGCTCATCTTGTCAACACCATGAGGAAGCCCATGTAAAAGATTTAAGAGTTTATCTTGCGAATTGTTAGTTAAAGTTGTTTTTATAACTTCATTATTTTGCACATCGACTTTGAATTTCGGATCAATTGGTTTTATTTCTTCAAGTATTATTTTTTCTTCTGATTTCAAAGTTGATATAAGTTTATCCTTATCTGATATATTAACTGAAACTAATGCAAATGCTTCACGAGGTATTGCGTTATGTTTATCTCCACCCTTAATATCTGAAATAAAGAAATCATAATCTTTTGCTTTCCAAAGCATTCGTGTTAATAATTTAACAGCATTTCCTCTTTGTTCACGAATATCAACACCTGAATGACCACCTCGAAGTCCAGATACTTTTATCATAAGTGATACTTGATTTTTATCAATAGGTTGAGTTTTTACTGGTAGAGTAATCTTTGATTCTCCACCCCCTGCACATCCAACTGTTAAAACGCCAAAATCTTCGCTATCTAAGTTCAAAAGTATTTTTCCGGTTAACATATCTGATTCCATTGCAAAGGCACCAGTAAGTCCAGTTTCTTCATCAATAGTGAATAATGCTTCAATAGGTCCATGTTTCAATGTTTTATCCTCAAGAATGGCAAAGCTAATTGCAAGACCTATGCCATTATCTGCTCCTAAAGTTGTACCATCAGCTGTGAGGATATCACCATTTAATTTGAGTTTTATTGGTTCTTTTGCAAAATCAAATGTAATATCACTGTTTTTTTCACAGACCATATCCATATGTCCTTGTAAAATAACAGTAGTTTTTTTCTCCATACCAGGACTTGCAGGTTTAGAAAGAACAATATTTCCTGTTTTATCAACTTTTGACTTAATATTATGATTTTTAGCAAATTCAATAATATATTTTCTGATTTTTTCCTCATGTTTGGAGCACCGAGGTATTTTTCTTATTTCATCAAAATGTTTCCATACCAATTTTGGTTTTAAGTTTTCAATTACTGACATATATTTATTCTCCCAGATAAAGTAAAACAGGTAATACAACATCAAATTTAAAGATTTACCACAAATAACTAAGAAATATTTAATATAATCTTTGTTTATTATCCTTGAAAAATCCGAGGTGATATTTATGGATTGGGGAATGAAAAACCGGCTTTCAAGAATAATACAACCAAAAGATGGACATACAGTAATGCTTGCTGTTGATCATGGTTACTTTATGGGACCAACAACAGGTTTAGAAAAACTTGATGAAATGGTAAGACCACTTATTCCATATGCGGACGTGCTTATGCCTACCAGAGGAGCTTTAAGAAACTATATCCCTCCTGAAACAGATATCCCAATATGTTTAAGGGTATCTGGGGGGACAAGCATTCTTAATCAAACAAATCTTTTACATGAAGGAATAATTGTATCAATAGAAGATGCAATAAGACTAAATGTTGCTGCTGTTGCTTTCTCAATACTAGTCGGTCAACCTTTTGAAAG
>JAEOTW010000100.1 GCA_016839655.1 Promethearchaeota archaeon
AATTCCTTGGATCAATTTTAGATTCCTCTTGAATAGTTTATTATATTTCAGTTATTGAAATATATATAATAATTTCTTAAGTAACTTATTATTATTAATTTTATTTAATTTACGTGTGAAAATTCAAGGATAATTTTAATATCTATATTATAGGACAACCTTGAATTTTTATAAAAAGAATAATTAAAAATAGAATTTATCAAAATTGGATAAATAACTTTTTTAATTAACATTATTTAATTAATTCTTAAGAATTATTTATTAGAAGTATTTAATAATATAATATTAAATTCAATTAAGCATTGATATAAAATATCTAAAATATTGGTGATAAGTTTCAATTAAAAAATATAATCATCAAAGAAATAATAAATATTTTTTCATCATAATTGCCTCACTAATCTTATTTTTGTGTGTTTTTATATCTAATTTTGAATCAAGTTATCATTTAACACAAAATTCCAATTTTGAAAAATTACAAACCTCCGCAGAAGTACTATATTCTAGACAATGGCTTACTAATCGATTTTTTAGTTCTGATACTGCATGGACAACAAGCGAAGAGGGGGATGGTAATGATGTTGACGCATTAATAACTGGGGGGTATGGTAATTATTATATGCATGGTGATTCAGGTTCTTTAATTATTGATGATCCTCTTAGCGATGTAGATTGGACAGGTATTATAAATCCAGATTTACCTATTTTACCAGATCGCGCTGAAATTAATTCTTCAGGTTGCTATGTATACCATCAATGGCATGAAAATGTTAATCAAACTCGCAATCGACCAAGTGCACGATGGCAAAGAACTATAAATATGCCAGTTGATATGAGAGATTATATAATTACTTCTGCCTCACTAGAGGCTGACTTCAATGCATCAGTAACAGTTTCGCCGTGGAATAATGGTGGAATTGATAGAGAGGGAGATACAGGTTTAGATGATTACTCTACAGGCGACTATGTAGAGTTTTATATTCTGATTTCTGATTTAGAAGAATCTTTTCCACCTGTTCGAGTTGCATATAACCACACAGGCGAATTGGGACGTGATTCTCCTGCTTTAGGAAGTTATCCTGACACTCCTATGAATGTAGTCCCTGATGAAGTTTTAAAAGAAGTATTAGCTTCGGCTTTTGAAAATGATGGTTTTAACTTTGTTATAACCCTCGGAATTGATATATATTGTGAAGATAATGAAATCGGAGTAGATATCGATAGATGGGATGCATTAATAATTAGAGATTTTAATCTAAGCTTTTCATATGAAAAGAAAATAGACCAATTTACAACAGTTTCATGGGAACAGGCAGGAAACCAAATAACAGGAGAAAATACCCAGGTAAGAGTTGCTCAATTGAATTTTGAATATATGATTAATACTACTTGGCCCTCGGATGCATCTCCAAACTCAGAGATTCGTGTGTTTATCAATGATAAACAATTAACAGAAACAATTAAACTAAGTAGAGCTGGAGATACTCTACAGGATGCATATCCTGGTAGGATCGATGTAACCTCATACATATCAAAAGATATTGAAATCGAGCTGAAGATTCAAATATTTTTAGCGGATGAATTTGGTTTATCTGAGGAAATTAAAATCTCAATTGATAATGTATTTTTTGCAATTACATATGTTGTATTCACAGACGACTTCTTCCGAGAACCTATGTTTTTTAGGATATTATTAATAGTTGCTAGCGTTGCAGGTTTATGTATTGGAGGATATCTTTTTGCTTATCAAAAAGTTTTAAAATATCCAAAACCAGTTAGGAAAGTTAGAAAATTTAAAAGAACTTTAACTAAGAAAAATGATCCCACAATACTTATAGTAGATAGAGAAAAAGCATTTAAGAAGGAGTATAGTAAGGAGCGACATAAAACTTCTTCATTTTTAAGAGGAAAACCAACTGAAGAAACCAAGAGTATAAAAGAACCAATACCCTCAAAACAACCGGTTGAATTAAAGAAAACACCAGAAGGTGATAAAGATAAATAGAAAATTATGGAGGTTTAAGAAAATGTCGAGAAAAAAGAATAATTTAGAAAAAATTTTCATAATAGTGATAATTTTTCTAATTCCATTGTTTTCTAGTATGTTAATTACAAATCTATTCAATAATAATCCTGAATTTGTTTTAGATACAGAGAAACTTAATAGTTCGAGAGTGGAATATCATTTAAATAACTCTTGGATTCAAAATCCAACATTTGACGGAATTGGTCTACCCTGGGAATCACGTATAGAAGGAGATTCAAGGGATTTATCTGGTAATATTTCTCTAGGCCAAGCAGATTGTAAAATAATTGGCGATTCTGGTCAAATTCAGATTGATGATCCACTTAATAACATAGATTGGCAAGATTATAATAATCCAGAATTTCCAATATCTCCCGATACTAATGGAAGTTCTTCAGCAGGCTTATATATTACTCACGAATGGGACGAAGGTGTTGATCAAACTCGAAATACACCAAGTATTCATTGGAGAAGAACTATAACAATGCCAGTTAATATGTCAGATTACATTATAACAGATGCTTCCCTTGAGGTATTTTTTAATGCTACAGTTACTGCTGTAGGAACAAATCCCTTGCAACCACATATAGGAGGAATTGAACGCCCTGGTGATTATACAGAGTCAAACCCTCCATCTATACCTCAATTTGGAATAGGAGATTTTGCCACATTTTATGTATTAGTGTCAGATATTGATAATAGTAATTCTTTTATAGTTGCTATAAACCAAACAACTGATCTTGGACAAGACTCCCCAGAAATATCAAATTATACAGACACACTTCTCGATCCTGTTCCAAAAAGTATTCTTATTTCATACTTAAATTCAATATTGCAGTATGATGATTTTAATTTTGTAATTACTTTGGGGATCGATGTATATTGTGAAGATAATGAATATAATGTAGATATTGATACTTGGGATATGTTAATAATGCGTACGTTCAATTTAACTTTCTCTTTCGAGAAAAAAATTGATCAGCATACTTCATTATTATGGGAACAAGAGGGAAATGCAATAGCAGGAACTAATGTTCAAGTCACAGAAGCATTTGTAAACTTTTATTATAAAATTGATCAACCATGGCCAGTAAATTCGTCTCCAAATTCTGAACTTAGAGTATTATTAAATAATAATTCGATGACAGAAACAATTAAACTAAGCACAGCTAATGATACTTTCCAAATAGGAAAAGAGGGAAGTTTTGATGTTACATCTTTAATATTGACATATACCAATATTACTCTTTCTGTACAAGTCTATATGGCAGATGAGTTTGGGTTGAATGCAAACATCACTATTTCAATTGATGATGTTTCATTAATAATCTCATATATTGAGGTTTTTCCTGAATTTTTTAGTCAGCCATGGGTATTTGCGGCTTTATTAGTTTTTGCAAGTATAGCTACTGCAAGTCTTGGTGGCTATTTTATTGCATATCAGAGAGTTTTAAAGTATCCTAGACCTGTTAGAAAGGTGATGAAATATAAAAGAACTTTAAGAAGAAGCCAAGAGCCGGAAGTTGCGATTATGCCGCGAAATATTGCATTTAATATGGCATATAAACATGAATTAACTTCGTCTACTAAATTGTTAAAAATTAAACCAAGTGAAACGAAAAAACCTACCATTGCAGGAAAAGAAGCCTTAGAAAAACCTTCGGATATAATTATGGAAAAGCAAATAGACTCTGAAGAATTAATTACCAAATCTTTAGAGAAAAAAGAAGAATTAGATGAGTTAGTCAAAGATTCCATAGAAGAAGGATCAAAAACAGATAATCCCTAAATTTTTTATTCTAACCTTTTAAACAAGCCATTATTACAGCATCATGGAAGCTTCCATGAAATTTTAAATATTCTTTCAGTGTTCCTTCTTCAGTGAATCCACATCTTTTAAATAGAGATATTGACTTCTTATTTTCTATAGCAATATAAGCTTCAAGTCTATTTATTCTTAGATGATTAAATGCTATGTTCTTTAATAAGCTAAGGGACTTTTCTGCAAAACCTTTATTCCAAAAAGAGGGAATTAGCCATATGCCTACTTGAGCTCGTTGATGTTGCCAATTAACATTCCACAGACTAATGGACCCAATCTTAACTCTATCAACCTCATGAAACTCAATGATATAATTATATTGTAAATTACTATCCCAATATCTTAGATACCCCTTAATTAATCTTTTTGAATGCTCATATGTCTTTAATGGCCCCAATGATAGATATGTTATCAAATCTTTATTATTTAGGCTTTTATAAACAAAATCTATATCATCTTTTGAAATTTTCCTAAGAGATACATTTCCACTATTAGCTTCTTCAACAATTTTAGAATTTCTTATCATGCTCCAAAGTATAATCATATTCTCTCCTATATTAAAAAGAAAGATTAAAACATTATTAAATAAAATAAAAAAAGAATATTAAAAAATTATAATAAACCTAGATCCCTTTGTAATGGGGAGTGTCCTTTATCCTTTTTCGTCCACCACAATTACTACAAGTGTTTCCATCTTCCATTTTTCCCTTGCCACCACAAACAGAGCATTTTATTCTCCGATTAAAAGCAGCAATTCCTTCCTTAGCGTCAAAGCTAGCTTGGATAACTCCGAAACCCACTTGTTCCATCATTAATCCTAACTGTGGATACCGTGTTCCAAATTTTATGCATTTCTTTATAACAAATAATGAAGTAGTTGGAGCATCACCTAGCCATTTAGCTTTTTCATGTACAAGTTTTTCAAATTCTTCTCCTGATGGTGCCATCCAAGTCACAAGCCCCCAGTCAAGCATAGTTTTAGCGTCATAATGTTCACCAAAAAAACCCATACGGAGAGCTCTATTAACACCTATTCTGGCAGCCATTCTAGTAATCCCCCCATTAACAGGAGCAATTCCGCGATTAATTTCAGGCAATCCGAATATGGATCTATCAGATGCTATAACAATATCACATACAAGTGTTAACTCACATCCACCCCCAAGAGCAAAACCGTCAACAGCAGCAATCAGTGGTTTACTAAATTGTTCGAGCTCATCATAGTCCCGATGTCTTATTCTCATAGCTTGAGCCATATGCATGGGAATAGTAGGACTTAAACCCTTAGCAAAAGCAGCTGCTAAATCTGCTCCAACTGAAAATGAAGGTTTTTTAGTAATATTTTTTGTCCCTCTTAAAACTACAGCTCGAATACTACCATCAATTTCCATTAGTCGTAAAGCTTGAGAAATTTCTGAAACGGTTTGATCTGTTAAAGCATTCAGTCGATCTGGTCTATTAATTGAAATGACAGCATAATTACCATCAATACTACCTTCACGAATTACATTCCCTTGCTCATCAACTTTAGTCGGCCATTCAATACTAATATGTTCAAATTTATTTTCTGACATTTACTCTAACCTCTATTAAATGATTTTTATAATCTGTTAATCAATGATTCAAAGATAACTAGTATTATTTTTGTTAAAATTAAAAATTTTCAAAAAGAAGTTAATGAAAAAAACAAAATAAAAAAAATTTGATTAAAATTAGAAATTTTATATTTATTTTCGCATTTCAATAAATTTGCCAGTTTTCATAAATTCACAAGGTCTTAAATAGTCCTTGCCTGTCTTATCAGCTAATTCATCTAACATTTCCGTCCATTTTTGATACTGTTTTTTTCCCATACCAAATGGTCCAGGTACATTCATCCCTGCCATGTTTGCGTCATCAATAATTTTATATCCAGTGGCAACGCCTTCTTCTAGTAATCGACACCCTTCATTTAAAAGTATAGCCATTTGCATCTCTGCTGAAAATAAATTAGCCGTTGTTGATTTATCAATAGTAGGTCGCCCTTTAGGTGTAATATTTTCTTTCCAATTGTAGAAGCCTTGTCCAGTCTTTCGACCAAGCTTATTTTCTTCAACCAATTTAGTAATTACTTTACCTGGTTTGAAATCAGAGGAAAGTTTTTCAGCATAATAATTATCAATATGATATAATGTATCAATTCCAACGTAGTCTGTTAATTCAACGGGCCCCATTGGTGCTACTTTGGCAACATCAGCATCAATTTGTTCCCATGGTATTCCTTTTTCAGCTGCCTGATCAAATATCCAATGTAAATAAATATGGACTGGGGCATTTAATCTGTTTACGATAAAACCAGGTCTGTCCTTTAATACAGGAGCGATGTATCTTTTACCTCTGAGGACTGGTAAATTCTTGGCAACGTTCATTGCTGTGTTAAATGTATCGTCTGAAGTATGTTCACCTTTAATAACTTCGATACAGGCCATAAGGGGAACTGGATTAAAGAAATGCATGCCACAAACTCTATCAGGAGCACCACAGTCTTTCCCTATTTCAGTAATACTCATTGTTGAAGTATTTGAAGCAAAAATGATATGTGGAGGACCATTATCCATTGTTGTTTTACTAACTTGCTTTTTAACTTCCATTTTTTCAATAACAGCTTCAATTACCAGATCAGCATCTTTTACAGCTGAAGCTAAATCAGTTGATTTTTTGCATCTTGCCATAACAGCAGCAGCAGTAACACCCTCTCCCAATTTTCCTTTTTCTTCTGTTTTTTTAACACCCACTTCTATGCCTGAATAAGCCTTATTAACCAATTCATCATTTACATCTACTAATGTGACATTATAACCTGCCATTAGAGCAACTTGAGCAATGCCTTGCCCCATAAGACCAACGCCTAATGTCACGATATGTTTAATTTCAGTCATTTTTTTATTTCATCCTCTCAAAAATAATTTTGAAATTGAATGTTTGTATTGTTAAATTTAACATCAATTATAATTTTTTTTTAAGATATGAGAAGATTTAATAGTTCATTTATAGAATATAAGCTCTTCAACACACACATCTTTCTCAACATCATTTTCAAGAAAATTAATCTCAATTTTCTTTATTTTACGCCCTAATAATTTCTGAAATGCGGTTTCAAAGTATCCCTTATTAGTTCTACAAAATGATTTACCATAATTCAGTTTTTCACGATGGCTGATTGGAATACGTAAAAAACAATGATTTCCTATTATTATC
>JAEOTW010000398.1 GCA_016839655.1 Promethearchaeota archaeon
AACTAATCCATCAACCCCTGCATCCTTACATTTTCCAGCAAGCCAAAAAGCGGGTGCTACATGAAAATTTTTAATTTCTGAACCGCTATTTTTTAACTTTTGGTAAGCTTTACTTTTCTGTAACATCCTTGCAGTACCCGCACTAGTAATTGCGTATCGAACTTGTTCTTTTAATTTTGGATTACTCATAATAAACTTAGGTATTTGTCTGCAAAGCGTCATGGCATCCGGTTGCAGACGGGCGGTTCTTATATTAAAGCCAAAAGGTTTATCTGTGTGTTCGATGACATGTAGCATGTTTTTTTTCATTTCCCCTGTACTTGTTTTACCAAATAAATTCGTGTGACTTAGTACTCCACACCCTCCCGCTTCAGAAACGGCAATAGTCAACTCTGTTGTATAGAAAGGACCCATTGGAGCGCCTATTATTGGATGTTTTATCCCAAGCATTTTGGTAACATCTGTTTCAATAACCATTTTTCTTCCATTCATATTTATTTTATATTATTTATTGATGATAGCAAAAAATAATAAAATGATAAAAACTTTACAGTGTGATATTGGTGACATTATACATTTTGCTAATGATTAGCAAAAATAGAAATAGTGAAAAAAATGAGTCCAGATATAATTAGTTTAGGTGAATTATTAGTCGAGATAATGCGTACGGAAGTTGATGTACCACACGGAATAATTGGTTCTTATTATAAAGGTCCATATCCAAGTGGAGCTCCCGCAATATTTATTGATTCTGCTGCTCGGATGGCGAAATCTTTCAATTTTTCAACTGGATATATTGGAGTTATTGGAAATGATGACTTTGGGAATTGTATTCTTGAAAAATTAAAAAAAGACGGTGTTAATGTATCTCAAATTAGAATCGATCGAGGAAAAACTACCGGAATTGCATTCAATCAATATAATTCTGACGGTTCTCGTAAATTTATTTTTGCTGCTGGTGCCGCTGGAGAAACATCTCCTAATGATATTAAAGAAAATTATTTCAATGGCATAAAAAATCTTCACATTATGGGGAGTGCTCTTTCAATAAGCGAGAATTCTCGAGAAGCAAGTTATAAAGCAATAAAAATAGCAAAAGAAAAAAATCCAGATGTTATAATCTCGTTTGATCCGAATTTAAGACCAGAAATGCTGGATTTAGAAATGATTTTAAAAATCTGTGAGCCAGTTTTAGAATCAACAGATATTTTACTCCCAAGTGGCGAAGAGGCAGAAATGTTGGCGGGAATAAATGGAGAGAAAGAGGCATGTCAAAAATTATTAGAAAAAGGACCTAAAATGATCGTGTTGAAACAGGGTAAAGAGGGCTGTACAATTTTTACTAACGAAAATTTAGATGGAATCAGAGTACCGGGATTTAAAGTAAAGGAGATAGACCCAACAGGCGCAGGAGACTCATTTGGAGGTGCATTTATCGTGGGATATTTAGCAGGATGGGATTTAAAAAAAGCAGCAACATTTGGTAATGCGGTAGGAGCTTTAAAAGTAATGTCTTTAGGTCCTATGCCTGAAACTACTTATGAAGAGGTTATTAGTTTATTAGAAGAAGCTTAATGTGATTCTTTCTACTCTTTAGGATTATCAATTATATGTAAAGAAAAAACCTCTGCAGCAGCTATTTGATTGTTTTTTATCGTATAATATCTAAAACCTGGAGCTTTAAACTTATATTTTAAAGATATGGGTCCAACTGCTTGGGTTTGGAACACAAAAGGTTTATTCACATCAAACCATACTTTCAACTCGTTTGGATCTCTAAACTTATTAAAAAAAACTCTAAATTTATTTGTATAAACTTCTACAGGTACGGTAACATAAAAAGGGAAAAAGAAATATCCAAACTTGATTTTCTCGGGATTTTTTGTCTCTTTTAAACTAAATTCTATAAGAGTATGAGTATGGCCACAGAGTACCAAATCTACTTTCCTTCTAATTATTTCATCTGAACCTGTAAAAATTCTAAGAAGATTAGCCCAATTATACATAATTGTCTGATATTTTAAATATAATACTCGCTCTAATCTAGAATCTCCAACATACTTCTCTAAATTATTCTCATAAAAATCTCTCCAAATTATTTTTCGTTTCAATTTAAAAATCTTTTTAAATTTCCTCTGCTTAAATGTTCCAAGACGCGGAGATATAGGTGGTGTGTGCATAACGACAATAACTTTCTCATTATGAGATAATCTTATGTATGCTCTTAAAATGTCAACTTGGTAGTCTTTTATTCCTTTAGTTGAGGGCCCACCACTTAAGAGATCATGCGTATTAGCAATAGAATCGTGTCCTGTATCAAGAAAGATAAAATTGTATTGATCTCCAATTTTCAATTTATAATTCAAATTGGGATTCAAATATTTAAAGTAATCCCTTAAGTACTTATCCTTTGAACGTATAACTGTAAAATAATTAAAGAATTTAATGTCATAATAACCTTTAATATCTTTGCGATTCATTCCAAATATTTTATGTACTTTTGCAAATCTTAAACTATAATGTCCCTTACGATAATCGTGATTACCTACTAAAGTGAAAATCGGGGCTAATATTTCTTCTTTATTGATGTATTCATCTTCAGTGAAATAAGGATATTTGTCTAACCCCCTATTCATACCGAGTAAGATTTCAATAAATACGAAAAAATTGTTTTTATATTGATAATTCCCTCTGGCTATATTAATATAATCGATTAAATCACCAGTCATTAACACAAAATCTAATTCATTATTTTTAACCCTCTCGTTAATATAATTAATCAATTTTCTCATATTTTGGTTGAAATTATATTTGGCATATCGTAAATCATCTAGACGGTCTTCCTGAAATTCCTTTCTAAATTCGAAATCTCTGGTTAAAATAAAATGAGCCTTGCTTGAAAGTTGCTTTTTTAGAGTCCTATATCTTTTAATTCTATCTTTTGCTTTATCTTTTAAAAAATTCGAAATAAAATCATTTCTTCGAGCAACATGAAAATCTGAAGCGTGAATAAATTTAAAATTTGCCCAATCCTTATCAAAAAACGCAATTGCGTGATAATTAATCTTCTCTTCAATTATATTGGGAATATCGTGAACTATATCAAATATTAAAGAAGATCTATTAGTTTTTTTTAAAAGTTTATGAATTGTTTTTACATTTTTCACTTGGAATTTGATTTTATAAAGAACTTTTCTCTCTCCAAAAAGACCTTCAATTTGTAACATAGTATTAAAAATATCCCATATTACACAATGCTCTTCTTTTAATACACCATCTTCTCTAAAATCTAATTTCTTTACTTTTTCAATCTCCTGTATTTGTAAAGGATATCTTTCACCTCTCCTTTTAGAAAAATCTCCTTTATCATTTAAAATAGGTTGAATAAATAAATTCAAATGAAAAAATTGTAAAATTTCGTTTACATTTTGCCCCGGAATTGCAATTACTAACGCATCAAAAACAATTTTTTTGTTAAAATTACCATTATCGTCCATATAATCTCTTAGATTTATTAAAATTGGTTGCCCCAGATTAGGCTTGATGATTATAGGATATTTCCCTTTTTTCAAGTCTAAATTATACATCTTAAGAGATTTTAAATATATGAATTTATAATGAATAAAATGTATATTTTAAAATGTTTTTTCTTTTATGAGTTACATTTTTCATAACATACAAAAATAAATAAGATTTTATATAACTATGATAGAGCGTCTTTATCAACCTGATTTCAGTTGCATATTCAATGAAAAATTTGCTAACGCTTTCCTATATGGACAAGTTGATTCTTTAGTATGGGCTGTTTTTAGAGATGTTGCTCAGTCTGATGAACTTCAAAAATTATTAAAATTAAAGAATTCTGTGGGACGAGAATACTTTTATACAAGAAATATTTCTATTATTGATGAAAAAATAGAGTTAAACTGTTCAGATGTTAGATTAGCATTAATTCAAGCTATGGATTTAGGCAGAGAGTATGGAATATCTAATTCAGACGTAATATCTGTTGTGAAAAAAGATCCAAAAACTTTCATCGGTGTGTTATCATATAATTTATCCAGTTTCTCATCTTTTAACGACTTATTATCAGATTTGGAAAAAATTGAGAAAGAAATAAAAATTGCAGGAATAGTCCTCTATCCTTCTTATACAAAATTAGATTTAATAAATAATAGTATTCTTAATGAATTATTACCCTATTGCAAGGAAAAGAATTATTTCATCAAAATTGATATTGGAAATCTATTATTCCCTGAGAATTATCCTGAATTTGCATCTTACGAGAAAATTAAAGCTCTCCTTTCAAAGCTTTCTGAAAATCTCATCATTTTAAGTGGTTTAGATATTTCTGGTGATTTTAATTTATATTATCAACTAGTAAAGTATTTTAATAATTTATGGATTGAAATTGATCCAAGATCTATCGGTGGAATGACTCCTACAGACTTTTTTGAACAAATCTTTGCCATTAAGGGGTTTATTCAAAATTGCTGGCATCGAATCCTAATAGGAAGTGCTACTCCAACATTGGAAATCTCTCAAACAGTAAGAGGATTTCTGGAAGCTACAGAAAATCTTCCTTTCTCTCAAAAATGTATCTTAAGAACGTGGGGTTTTCGAAATATTAACAGAATTAATTCATCAGTATTTACAATGTTAGAAGAAGCAAATTTAGATCAGTATGAAACAATCTTAGGATTTGAGCAACCTTATGTTCTCGAGAGCGAAAATGAAATTAATCTAATATATAACATTCGATTACGAAGTTTTAGTATTACACAATTAATTTATTTATCTCAATTAATCAAAGAGATTTTCAATGACTCATTAAGGAAATTTCCTAATTTACAAAATGGAGAGCTTTTTATAAGGACCTATCACACAACGACCTCCTTAATTGTTAATGAGCATGAATTTGGTAATTATCTTGATATGCATTATATGTTTGCAGAAATTACAAAACAGGAAAGTTCACAGTTTTTACATACTGTTAGAGCATTAGAAAATCGTGCTGATTTTAATCCATATGACCATTCTATTGCTATGAAATATGGGCCGAAACAACTAAGTCTTCCTATGATAAGATGAAATGTAGAAAT
>JAEOTW010000101.1 GCA_016839655.1 Promethearchaeota archaeon
GTAAGTATTGGTTCCTTATTATTTTTTATTACATCTATGAAATAATTCGTAGCATTAATAAAACTATATTTCCAATCCTTTTCAAAATCCGTGTAGGTTTCTACTTTGCCGTCTCTAATAATTACAATAGGAGGAAAAATTTCGGAGTTTGAGAGCTTATTTCCTATCGAAGTGCCTTGATTTATCTTCATTATTCCGCGACTGGCAATGATTTCAATGAATTCATCAACGGGATAATATTTTGAGTCTGAGAAATCCATTTCTGGTATTAATGAAAATTCCATATTTCCATATTGGGGAACAATATGCTCTTTACTTTGCTTATATTTAAACATTACATAAGCAGGGGCATCTAAACCTTGGTAATTACCAGTCCATGCAAAAATCTTTTCAATCTCTTCATTAAAGAACCACTGTGCTAAAGAAAAAGCATGCCATCCATTATCAAATAGGATAGGGGATCCTCCTGGTGCACCACCAATTTTTTTTGGATCTTTTCTCCAAGATTCAGCGCTTTCTGGGGTTTTCCAACCACCCATAGTACCAATTGCAGTTTTTATCCGAAATGATGAAGGATCACCAATATAATCATCGTCTAATAATTGTTTTGCTTTCATGATATGAGGAGCAAATACGAAATTCTCATAAATCGAAAGAATTGATCCAGATTTATTACATATACTGATCATTTTATCTGCTTCTTCTAAAGTTAATGCCATTGGTTTTTGAACTGAAATCCCTTTTATACCTTTTTGAGCTGCATATATGGTAGCATCAGCATGGAGATGGTGGGGTAAAAGGATTTCAATTATATCCAAATCCTCCTTATCTATCATGTCCCTATAATCAGAATATAATGGAATATTCTTTTTTAGACCAAATTTTTCACGTTTTTGTTTAGCTTTATCTAATGTCCGATTGCATAAACAAGTGATTTCTACATCATCTCGATCTAAATATCCTAATACGTTAAGGTCAAAGATAACTCCTGTTCCTACTATTCCTACTTTAAACTTATCCATATTAAATCCTTATAATATTACCAAATATAAAAGTCTAATACAAAGAATAGATTCACGAGATAAAATAAAATATTAAAGAAATTATTCCTAAAGTAAAAATTACGATTCCAACCCCTCTTCCCATGGTTTTTGCAGACAATTTCTGTACATATAATGATGCTGTTATTCCTGTAATGATTGATCCAATTGCTAAATACACAGAAATTTCCAAATTAAAAAAAAATTGTCCCTTAATCAAAATTCCTAATATCTGATAAATAATAAAAGTACTCAAACAAATTACAATACTTAGAATAAGAGCTGTTCCAACACCTTTTTTTATTGAATACCCGTATATAAGAACCAAAGCAAGCACAATAATAAAACCAGAATTTGCTCCAAACAATCCAGAATTTATCCCTATAAAAATTCCAAAAATTAAAGCTAGTATATAGAAAAGACGTGAGCCAAAAGGGATAAAACCTTGAGATTTTTGTCTTTCGTTTGTAGATATTGAATCAGATTCTGCGTCTTTTTGATCGTTGGTATTTTTTTTTTGAAATTTTAAACTAAGTTTATTAGCCGTTTTTTTTAAGGTTTCTGTTGTAGGAAATCCGCGATAAAGAAAAATAAAACCCAATATAGCAATGAATAATGGTATAAACCATCCATAGATATTTCCTATTGGTGTAATTAGCAATATAAATACTCCTAGAAATGAAATTAATATTGCTACAATAATAATTATAAAAGTATCTTTCCTAATTTCTAACTCTCCCTTTCTTATATATCCGATACTAACAAAAACAGACGTAATTAGATCATTTAATAAATTTATTGCAATTGCCAGAAAGGCATCACCAGTTAATAATAGTATAATTGGGAGTACAACACCTTGGCCTGTTTGACCAACAAAACTAATACTAATTCCCACAAGTGCCCCTATTAATAATAAAATTATAATTTGGTAAATTTCTAAACTCAATTTACATCTCAACCTTTTTTTTAAGTATAGTAAATTATTCGTTGGGAGCGCATAAATAGTTAATATTTTTGTCCTAGGGATAAATTTATATTTTTATGGAACAAATCTCAATTAAATATTAAATATCAAATAGAGAACGACTTTAATGGATTTAGAAATTTCAACTGAACATGCAGATTATATGTATAACTTAGTAGAGAGAATAGTAAGGGAAATTGGACCCCGTATGTCATGTAGTCCACAAGAAGCTGAGGGATCAAAAACATTAGAATTAGAACTTGAGCAGACATGTGATGAAGTAGTAGTTGAGCCTTTTACATGTCATCCAAAAGCATTTCTTGGATGGATTAAAATAATTTTAATTATGACTGTTGTTTCAATGATTTTCTATTTAGTTATGCAATGGGTAGCCGATTCTTTATTAATAGTATTTAGTATAATCTCTTTTATATTAACATCAGTTTCCTTTCTAATAATGTGGGAGGAATTTTTCAACTATGATGAGTTTATTGACCCATTATTCCGTAAAAAGACATCACAGAATGTCATTGGGAAAATTAAAACTCAAGAAGAACTAAAAAGAATAATTATCTTTTCAAGCCATATAGATTCTGCACTCCAATTTAATTTACTTAAACTTATAGGTTGGGGTTTTATTCCTCTTGCATTTCTTGGAATATTAACAATATTAACATGGTTAATTATATCATTTATTAATATGATCATAATGTTGATTGGATTCTCAATCCTTAAGGGAATTTTCTTTTGGGCTACAATCTGGTTATTAGTTATTGGTAGTCCTTGTTTTATAGGTTTATTTTTTTTTGTGCCAATGGGTAATAAGGGAAATGTTGTACCGGGAGCAGTTGATAACTTAAGTAGCTGTTCTGTAATAGTGGGTTTAAGTAGATATATAAAAGGTCATAAGGAAATTCTTCCTCCTAATACTGAAATTCGATTAATAAGTTTTGGTTGTGAAGAAAGTGGATTACGTGGATCTCGTCGGTATTGTTCTACTCATTTAAAAGAATTGAAAACTTATGATACAATTGTAGTAAATTTAGACGGTTTAGAGACTCCAGATGGTTTCCATATAATAGAATATGAACCTACTACCCGGACATGGCATTCAGAAGAGGTAATTCGCAAATTGCAAAGAGCTGCTGACTTAGTTGGTGTTCAAGCAAAAAGATTTGGTGCAGGAAGAGTAGAAAAGACCGTTGGTAGGTTAAGTGGAGGTTCTGATGCTGCGTCATTTTCGAGAGCAAATATTAAGGCAGGGTTCCTAAACTCAGCTGATTGGAAACATAGGTCAAGTTATTACCATCAAAGCACTGATACACCCGATAAAATTAAGCCTGGAACTCTAGAGAATGCATTAAAAATTTGTATCGCTTTTCTTTCAATTGATGCAGAAACATAAATTTTGGAGTTTAATATGAATGCAGAATTAATTCAATTCTTAATAAGTCTTTTTGAAGAGAATGCATTGAATCGACTTCCTAGCAATTATGGGGAGTCACGTATATTTACTTCTCCTTTAATAGGAGTTGCTAGGGGAGATGATCCTATATTTCAGAAATACAAGGAGCTTATAGGACCAGAGCACTTAACTCCATTGGAATTATGTTTATCAGAGGGATTTAAGAGTTTGTCGCCTTCAGATCTAAGAATAATTTCAATTGTGTTTCCATATAGCGAAAAAATTCGTGAAGAAAGTAAAAATATCAGTAAAGATTCTCAAATTACGCTCCCTGCAGAAATATATTGTGTAGGCCGTAATTATGCAAATGAATTCAAAAAGGTAATTTGTAGAAATATAATTGAATTTTTTAAATTAAAAGGGTATAGGTCAGTAGCAGCTATGTTAAGTGAATCATTTAGTATATTAAGACCAAAAATGGAAATAGTCTATTCTACTTGGTCAGAACGGCATATTGCCTTTGCAACTGGTTTAGGGACTTTTAGCTTACATGAAGGTTTAATTACTGAAATTGGTTGTAATATAAGATTGGCTTCAGTAGTTACTGATGCACCTTTAGAAATCACTCCAAGAAAATATGATAAACCGTATGCAAATTGTTTATATTATTCAAAAGGCACATGTAGGAGATGTGAAGCAAGATGTCCCGCAAATGCGATTGATGAAAATGGTCATAATAAGCTTAAATGTCATGAATACAATCGTAAAATAGCAAGAATAATGTTCAATCGTATTGGTCCAATATTAAAGCCTCTTAAACGGCGTATTAATTGGGCTTTAAGACCTGAGAGTTATCCAGTCGGATGTGCGTTCTGTCAATTTAATGTTCCTTGTATGGATAAAAATCCAATATTAGAAATATAAATATGAAATTTAAATAAGTATACACTAACTATGTTTAAACGGGCAATTGTGAGAAAACCAGCAAACAATTTACAAGAAGGTTTAACAACTTCTAATTTAGGGAAGCCTGATTATAATAAAGCTGTTAATCAACATTCAGAATATATTAGAGCATTGAAAAAATGTGGCCTAAAAATTATTCAATTAGATGCTGATGAAACATTTCCTGATTCCACCTTCGTTGAAGATACTGTTGTTGTTAATAAAAAAGTAGCAGTTATCACTAATTTTGGTGTATTAAGTAGAAAAGGTGAAGAACTAGAAGTAAAGGAAGAATTAGAAAGATTTTATAATAATATAGAGTTTATTAAAAATCCTGGAATGCTTGAAGGGGGAGATGTATTAAAAGTAGATAATCAATACTATATAGGCCTTTCTAAACGAACAAATAAAGAAGGTGCTAGGCAATTAACAGAGATCCTTAAAAAGTATGATTATTCATGCTTAACTGTGCAATTAGTTGATTTTCTTCATCTAAAGACAGGAATTGCATATATAGGGGATAATAATTTAATTGTTTCAGGAGAATTTATTGGTAATCCAATATTCAAGGATTTTAATATTATTAAATTAGATAAATATGAGGCTTATGCCGCAAATTGCATAAGAGTGAATAATTACATTCTAATTGCTAAAGGTTTTCAGAAGTTAAAGAATTCAATTTTAAAACTAGGATATAAATTACTTGAAATTGATATGTCAGAGTTTAGAAAGATGGATGGAGGTCTTTCATGTCTATCTATTAGATTTTGAGGATACTTTAATAAGAGAAAATTCTCGTTTCTATTTTTTATCAATTAATTTTATATAATCTCTATTTGTAAGATTAATTAATAATGTCAATTAAGAAAGAAGAATTGGATCTAAGGCTGATTGCAATTGTTGAAGATTGAAATTGATATTAATAATCGAGAATTAAATGAGATTGAGAAGAGTTTATAGAAATGGAAAAAGCCTGAAAAAAAGATTGAAAGAAGTTTTTTAAGTATTTATAAGAAACTCGTAAGCTCTACAAAATATGGAGCATATTTACAATAAAATTTAAAATTATGATTGATGAGAACCGCATACTGGAAAATTTAAAAGAATTATCTTTTCCAAGATTATCTGGAACCGAATTTGAGAAGAAAGCGTTTAACCATGTAAAGAAGAAAATAGAAAATCATGGTTTTTCTCCAAGCTTTCAAGAATTCTCCTTTAGTTCTTTTTTTTCAAGACTTTATCCAAAAGTAGCCTTAACATTATTAAGTTGGCTGCTTTTAGTACTAATTTTAAATTTGCATACCATTTTTAGTCTAGTAAATTTAATTTTGATATTTATTCTTATATTAGTTTTGATCATAATTACAAGAAATCCAGAGACAATAAAAATAGGACGTAAATATCATTCTCAGAATTTATTTATAAAATTATCATCAAATAAAAAAGCTGAAGACTCAGATTTTAATATTTTACTTTTCTCTCATTTAGATTCAAAAGGGCAAACATTCTCAATAAAAATCCGTATTGAAATATATTACTTTTGGGTAATTACTTTTCCCTTAGGTCTCATAATTATAATTTTAAATTTTTTCTTATTACCCAACACTTACTTGTTATTACAGATTTTGGGTATTTTAGTTTTAAGTATAAATTATATAGCTACATTTTTCCTTTGGTTAAATAGAACTAATAATAAGTCTAACGGCGCGATAGATAATGCTTCCGGAATGTCATGTCTTTTAGAGCTTCTAAACTATTTTTCTGAACAAAAAAATATGCCAAAAAATTATAATTTGTGGTTTGTATTTACTGGTGCTGAAGAATCTGGTACAATGGGAGTAAGAAATTTCTATAAATACATAAAAGATTTTGATAGAGACAAGACTTTTATATCTAATTTTGATTCATTCGCTAATCAAATAAATATATGGGATCACGGTCTTCTTAATAATAAATGTTATAATGCTTTTAATTACATTTTAGAAAATGAAGATGTAATGAATTTAGAGAAGAAGACTCGAAGGTTCTATATTGGAATATATTCTGATGGATTATTTCTTTATAATAAAAACTTCCAAGGATTAGGTACTGGTGATAGAAGTGTTCATAGTTATGTACATTCTATTTGTGATGATGTAGATAAAATAAATATTAAAATTCTGAAAAAACTTTGCGAGTTTTATATAATTTTATTAAATGATGTTGATAATAATATAAGAAATGTTAAGAGTGCGGATTAAAAATTGAATTTAAGAGTAAGGATTTAGGAGTAGTTTTAACCCCCCCTCAAACAGTAGAATATATAATCTCAAGAATAGGGGAGATTAAAGACGGACAGAGAATATTAGATCCTTGTGTTGGACCAGGAATTTTTATTAAAAAATTAATAGAAGCTGGAATTGATAATAGGCAAATATATGCTTTCGATATCAATTCAAAATTTTTAAATGAAGTTGAAAAGTTGGGAGTTTCTACTAAAATACAGGACACTCTCATTGCTCTATACCCTGATTCTTATAATCAATTTGACTTTATTGTAGGAAATCCTCCATATCTAAATAAAGCGAGTGCTTATGTTCGAAAAAATAAAAAAAAATTAAGTAATATTTATGGGAAAATAAACGCTCATGAAACATATGCTATGTTTATTGTAAATAGCATTTGGAGGCTGAAAGAAGGAGGAAAATTAGGATTTATTACGAGTGATTCATTTTTAACCCTAAGTACCCATAAAAGGTTAAGAAAATTTATTCTTAATAATTCTAAAATTATTGAAATTCTTTTAGCACCAAAAAATTTATTTTCTAATCAAAATGTAAGTACAAGCCCAGTAATTATAATATTACAGAAATGTTCTGGTCAAAAAAATAAAAATATAAGGGAAAATAATGTTATGAGGATAATTCCTCGAGTTAATACTGAGGAAAATTATTATTATCCCCCTGTTGTTAATAAAATAAGACAAAAAAAGTATAATTCTTTACCCTCTAAAATATTTTTTAATGAAATTGAAGAAGAAGTTCTTAATTTATTTGAAAAAGCCCCAAAATTAAAAGATTATATACAAGGATTTATTGGGATGCACACACATAATAACAAGAGGTTTATAGCTGCTATTGAAGGTACAGAACTAGAAGAAATTTATAAAAAAAGAAACAAAAAAATCCCCAATCCCAATGAGAAATACATAATTATCACAGGTGAGAATCTAAAATCAAACCAGTGGAAACCTTACTTGAAAAGAGGTGGAGCAGAACAATACTATAGACCAATAATGGAAGCTCTTGATTGGAGAAGAGAGTCAGTAAAAAAATATGATATTCCTAAAAATGTGCCATTTGAAGAAGAAGGAGTTTCAATTAGTGGAGTAAGTTCGCGATTGGCAGCACGTTATATGCCAAGAGGATGTTATTGGGATTCTAATAAAGCTATTGGATTTATTATTAAAAACATATCAATTACAATTCCCTATGTATTAGGTTTGTTAAATAGTTCTTTATATAATTATTTGGCGAAGGGAATTATAAATAATACAAGTAGTATACAGATCTCAGGGATTGATGCCTTACCATTTATTCTTCCTGAAAAAGAATTTAAGAATAAAATAGAGACACTCGTATCATCAATTATTGTTAAAAAAGAGAAAGATGTAAAATACGATTATACTAAAGAACAAAAATTGATTGATGATTTAGTATACCGATTTCATGCTGAAAAATTTAAGTTCCCGAACGATTTAAAAAAGAAATTAGATAATGAATATTCAATTTATCAAGATTAAAGTTTTTCTCTCTTAATTTCTTATTATCTGATAACCTAAAAATAGATTTAATTTGATTTGTCAAAGTGATTTTTGATTAGGCTACCATTTATCTTTAAAAATTTATTATCCCCCTCTTTTTATAAGGAAAATATCAAGATTAAAACTTATATACCGTTTTTTCGGTATGCTAATAAACTTGATCAGTGGGTAAAGTGCCATCTGTTTTAGAAAAAATACGTATTTTAGGAGAAAATTCAAAATATGATATTTGTGCCAGTACTGCTTCCAGTCGTACTGATAAATATCCAAAACTTTTTGGAGATTCAAAAGAATGGATTGGGGCTACTGCTAGTGGGGGAATTTGCCACAGCTACACTCCAGACGGGCGTTGCATGAGTCTTTTTAAAACTCTTTATACTAATAAATGTATATACAATTGCAAATACTGTTTTTCTCATAATTGTAATAAAAAGGTAAGTTTTACTCCAGAAGAATATGCTCGTACGTTTATGAAACTTTATTCAATGAATGTAGCTGAGGGGGTTTTTATTTCATCAGGAGTTTGTGGTAGTGCGGATGAAACAACCGAGGAAATGTTAGAAGCTATTCGACTCCTTCGATTTAAATATAATTTTCAAGGATATGTACATTTTAAGTGTCTACCGGGGGTAAGTCAATATCTTCTTAAAGAAGCAGTAACTCTTTCTGATCGTATTTCAATAAATATGGAAGCCTCATCTAAAACTCACCTAGCAGAGATCGCAGATCAAAAAGATTTTAATAATGATATTATAACAAGACAGAGGTGGTTAAAAAAAATTCGTACTAGGCATAATGAAGACACGCTTAGAACTATGAAAGATATGAAACAAGATAACCAATTGAAATTCCAAGAAAAAATGATTAAAGATCGACGAGAAAATGGATATAAAAAATTTCGTTGGGATGGTGCTCCTATTCTCAATAGTGGTCAAACAACTCAATTTGTAGTGGGAGCAGCAGAAAATGAGACTGATTGGGAATTATTTAAACGTATAGACTGGGGATATAAACAGGTTGATCTAAGAAGAGCTTATTTTTCCTCATTTATTCCAATCGAAGGTACACCATTAGCAGGTAAACAAGCGGCTCCATTAGCCAGAGAGCATCGATTATATCAAGGTGATTGGCTATTAAGAATTTATCATTATAAGATACATGATCTAAAAGAAATTTTAAATGATGATGGAAATTTACCTCTTGGTGATCCAAAGATTCACTTAGCACGCAAATATTTTGAGGATCATAATCGTATAAATCCTAATGAAGCATCCTATAAAGAATTATTAAAAGTTCCTGGTATTGGCCCAATTTCTGCAAAACGTATAATAAACTTAAGAGCCAAGAAATTTGTATTTAAGAAACGAAGGGATCTTAAATCAGTTGGAGTAGTGTTAAAACGAGCAGATCCATTTCTCATAATAAATGGAAATTCACAAACTACACTTCAAAATTTTACATAAAATAAATTGAATTAAATAGGTGAAAAAGTATAAAAAGAGACTGTCATAAAGATCCGATGGAAGTTATCGGGCGAGCTAAGGGATATACTCATGAAGAAATAATTCAAAATCTTTCACGTCATAATAATTTTACTCCTTATCTTATTTCACAAGTAAAAAAAATTCCGGAAGTAGTTTTCCGTAATTCTGGTTCTTCATTTGCGAAAAAAATTAATCGAATGATGCGAGAAATAGGGACAGAATCGTATCGGGCAAAACAATTTACTAGAACTGAAATTAATAATCGTGGAGTATTATATGGAATAGTTTTACTAAGACATAGGGTCATGGATAGAGTTTTAAACTACTTTCATGAAAGATGGCCTCAATGTATAATATGTCTGTACAATGAACATAATAAAAAAACAAGTTTTATCAATGAAAGAGGTAAAATTCAAGAAACCGACTCAACTTTAAAAGATGTAGTAGAAATTGTTAGTAATAATCGGCCAATAATTCCCTACTTTGAAGATATCCAATTTTCAGGAGAAAAAATATTTGAAACCTTATACAGATCTCAGTTTATCTCTGAAAGGGAAAATAATGATTACTTCAAAAAAATGATTCCAGATAAGTGTTTTGAACTGCCTGGGATGAGAGGAGGGGTAGAAAAACGCTTTAGAAATAAAAAGATTAATGATTATCTATAATATCATAAAATTTTTGCGAATAATTGCTGTGCTGATTTATATGTTTTGCTTTGATCAGATAGAGCTAAAAGATTTTCACCAACTAGATTAATTTTACTAATTTCCTCGTCATTAGGTAATATTCCTAGAAATTTTACATTTTTTTCATTAATAGTAACAACTTGATTTTCTAAAATTTCTTTTATACTGTCTGAAAAGCGATTGCCAAGAATCCAAATATTTTCAAATTCTAATTCAACTTCCTTGGTTAATTCAATTATCCTTTTCATGGTATGTATACCCATTTTACTCGGATCGGATACTATGATCAAGTCTGTGACTTTGCGTCCTGTTTTTCTGGAAAAGTATTCTAATCCCGCAGGAGCATCAATCAGTACTATATCATAATTCTTCGATAATATGTCAATAATCCGTTTTAAATAATTATTAATACTACAATAGCATCCTTCTCCTTCCGCTCGTCCCATTTCTAAAATGTCAAAGTTATCCAATTCTATTAAAGCTTCAAAAACTTCGGATTCTACGATTTGATCTTTTGACACATCAAGGGGTATTAGTCTCTTCTGGATTTTATGTTTAAACTCAGCCATTTTTCCCCCGACAGTCTCATTAAAATGAATTTCTTTACCAATGATATCACCGA
>JAEOTW010000102.1 GCA_016839655.1 Promethearchaeota archaeon
AATTCCATAAATTGCAAAATCACTAAATTTCACTCCTTTATTTTGTTAAGTTTATAATGAAATTATTTTGTTATTATATATTTATTTTGTTATAAAACTCTAATGTAGTCCAATAATTAAAAATATAATTTGAGATATTTAGTTAATAAATGAAACTGTTTTTTTGATGTAATCCATATAAAAATCAATTTCTTTGCTTTTTTTACTTTCATTCCAAGAGTATTCCTCTGCCATGATCTCAGCAACTTTATTAGCTGCACTTAAAGCTTTTTTATGATCTATCCATAATGACATTTCTGTTCGCCTACAAAAAACATCAATTAAATGTGGAGTAGGTTCATATCTTAGACAATAAAGAATTTCAGCTTTTACGAAGTTATTCTCTTCAGTAATTTTTTCTTTCATGGATTCATCTTCATTTATGATTTCTAGGATTTTAACAGCACCTTTACCATATTGTTGGTATAGATGATCTTTAACATCCAAATCCAGTTCAAGATCAAATTCTTTTATTTTAGCTAACCAATCTTCTTTTTTAAAACTTATTAGGAAAGGTTGCCTACTGAAATGTTGTTTTCGTTTAACATCTTGGAAAATTTCTTTTTCTTCAATTTTATTGAATAAATCTTCTGCCATCGCTCTCCATTCTGTTAATTTACCGCCAGTAATTGTTAACAAACCATCATCAGAGAAAAATATAATATGGGATCGAGATATTTCACTTTCAGATTTACCCTTCTGCATTACTAATGGCCTAATTCCTGCATAGGTTGAAAGAATATTATCATAACCAATTTCAGCATTTGGATAAAATCTTTTAGTTGATTTAATTAAATAATCGGCATCATCTTTAGTACAATAAGGATTTGCTAAATCTCCATCGTAATCAGTATCAGTTGTGCCAATAATAGTAAAGTCTTTATCTCTTGGCAGAATAAAATAAACACGTCCATCAATTAATGAATAAAGTGCATTTGCCATATGATTCCGGATATATTTACGTCTATATTGCAAATGAACTCCCTTAGTAGGGCGAATGAGAGGTTTTGGAATATCATCAGGATAAAGTTCAAGCAATTCATCTGTCCAAATACCAGTAGCATTAATAACTAAGCTCCCTTTAACTTCGAATTGATTATTTTTTTCTAAATCTTCACATTTAACACCTATGATTTTATTATTACTTTTAACATATCCAATCACTTTACAATAGTTTAGAATATCAGCCTCCCTTATAACAGCTTCTTTTAATATTTCAATTGTTAATCTAGCATCATCAATATTATTATCATAATATATTGCACCTCCTAAGTTTCCATCTCTTAAAAATTCCGGTTCTAATTCGGCAATTTCCTCAGCAGAGTACCACTTATGTTTTTTAAAATTTTTAAATTCTGATTTATCATCACTTAAAAAGTCATAAACCTTAACTGCTGCTGTCAAATCTCTTTTTTTATATTTTTCTCCCTTAACTAAAGGCAAATAGAAAGGTATTGGTCTAACTAAATGAGGAATCTGTACTCGCATCCAATTTCTCTCTCTAGTAGCTTCTTTTACTAAATCCATTTCTCCATAGGTAATATATCTTAATCCTCCATGTGCCATTTTTGAACTTCTTGAGGATGTCCCTGCAGCAAAGTCTTGCATGTCGACACACGCAACTTTTAATCCTCTCATTGCTGCTTCTCTCGCAACACCTGCTCCAGTTATACCTGCCCCTATAATAATAATATCGTAATAAGTTTCTTTGAATTTTTGAATTATATAATCTCTATTCTTATAATTCCATAACTGATCATATAATCTCTTTTCCAAAACTTCCATATTCATCATTTTAAAGAATTTTTAAAATTAAATTAATTTTCCATTTTATTTCTAAATTACTAAAATAGAAATTTAATAAAAATTGATAGATTCAGTTTTTCGTGTGGATAATACAGATCTTTTCGAAATGTAAAGATTTAAAATAAAAAATTAAGTTCATATATAAGTACTGCTAATTTTCAAAGTAAAAATGGAAGATTGAAGATGCCAAAATCTGGGAATAAAAAAGTATTAATCGTTGATGATGCAGCCTTCATCAGAAACAGAATTAAAAAAGTAGTTGAGACGATTGAAAATGTCGAAGTAATAGGAGAAGCAGCAAATGGTGTTGATGCTGTAACTCTTTACAAAGAATTGAATCCAGATTTAGTAACTATGGATTTGATCATGCCAGAAGCAGATGGTATTAAAGCGATTGAAGAGATCATGAAGATTAACAATAAAGCGACAATCGTTGTAGTTAGCGCAATGGGACAGGAGATGACAGTCGCTGATGCTTTAGAGAAGGGTGCAAAAGAATATATTAAAAAACCTTTTAAAGAACAGGACATCTTTAGAGCTCTAGAACGTTTTTTAAAAGCTAAAAAATGATCTGACTTCTTTTCCTGTCAAACACAAGTTAGCAATGCTCTTAGAATTAAAGGCATTGAATATACATCATAAAAATTATGCTCAATAATTTCCTTTATTAAGCCAATATATCTTTCAGCATTTTCATTATACTTTCTATAACATAGTCCAACCAGATTACTTGGTAGATAATTTTCTCTTGTTAAATTCAATAAATTCTCTTCCATATTTGTTAATGAAAAAATATTAAATTTGTCTTTAAATAAACGGCGACAATGATGATATAAATCAATATGATGGAACTTTGTATTACTTTTTTCATATGGAGGATCAACCTCTGAAATCATCGGATTTTCATCAAAAAAATATAGGAATCGATTTGCTAAATATGGTATATCAAATGTTTTTCCATTGTAAGTAATAAAGCATTTAAAATATGGAAATACTTCAGTTTTTAGATGCTCATAAATTGCTATTTCTTCTTCAAGTTTTCTTGTAAAAAATATGTTTATTTTAAAAGTGCCCTTTTTAAAGTAGCCAATGCCTACAATAATTACAGGGCTATCAATTATACCCAGAGTTTCAATATCTAAAAATAAGAAATCTTCAAGTTTAAAACAAAAGCTTACATCTAAATCAGTGATATACCTATTTTTTGTTAGTGTTTTATAATCTCTATTTTGTATCAAAGTTAAAAGTTGATTAGCTGCTCTACTAAAATTCAAATTAAACCTTAAGTCTGTTAGAGTTTTTATTCCTCTCTGTTTTAATTTTTGTTCTATATAATCCCCTATAAAATTTACTGCTTTAAGGTTATTTAGTAATTTGCTCCTTGTCTTTTTTAAGTGTATATCATATGGAATTTCTTCTAATTCCCAATAGAATTCGATGAATTCACCCATATGGTTTTTAATTACACGTTGATTCTGGTATAAATCTTCAAGGGATTTCCCCTTATGTTCTTCTACTAATGGTGTAATGTCAAAGCTTTCGAATTTAAAGTAATCCATTATCTATACCTAATTAAGATTTTTTATTTAATAATGTATTCTCTTAAGATTTATAGTAAAATTAATAATAGGAGAGACCTCTATTCTAACTTAAAAGTAAAGGTATTCATATTTTCTTTTTCCCACGTTTCAGATATCTAAATCTTCCTTAAAGATAAGCCCAATTTTTTAATAAAAAGAAATTTAATTGTTTTATTAATTTTTAGTCTTAAAGAATCTTCTAGATTCGGCGTCACCTAAGATATAGTGTGAACCTCCTCCATGCACCATGCAAAATGCGTCTAATAACCCAAATTGATTACAATATTGTTCTGTGAAAGCACGCCCACCCATAGTTCTATATAAATCTATTGAACTTTGAAAAGCTAATTCACACGTTTGTATTTTTAATCCCATAATTTGATTAGCCATTAATTTAGAACTGGCTGATTGTGGATGTGTATCAATCTCTCGAGCATAGTTTATTAAAGCAGAAAGAAATAAATTTGTTTGGCGCATATTTTCTGTAATTGGAAACCTGATTATCTGGTATTGATGTAATTTATGTTTAAATTGTTCACGTTGAAGTGCGAAACTATGGGAAAAATAAAGTTTCTTAATGCAATCCCCTATAGCTTCGGAACTGATTACTAATCTTTCTTCAGTAAGCTGATGAAACATGATATCTAAACCATCACCTTCGAGTAGATTTTCTTTGGGAAGTTCGACATTATTAAATACTAACCGACTGACAAAAGCATCATTCATTCCATAAGTTCTCACTCTAGAAGATTCAAAATTATCTAGTTGCTGATGGTTTGTATCTACGATAATACCACCTAATCTTCCACTATTTAATCGCCCATATAGAATAATACTTTCTGCTAACATGCCATTAGTAATAAAAAGCTTTTTCCCATTAGCAATTACTTTTTTTCCTTGATCATCAAGTTTTAACTCAATACGAACAATATCACTTCCAGCATTAAACTCTGTCATAGCAGAAGCAGCCATCAACCCATTTTTTACAACAGGGATAAGATATTTCTCTCTTTGGTATTCATTTGCTTTATAATTAACCGGATTGCAATAAAGGGTTCCTCCTGCTAATCTCCCCATTTCAATACTCCAATTCCCATTTATGTATCTGTCACTACTTGGAGACCAAAATCCTCCACATAGAGCTAATGCAATAAGAGCATTTCTAGTAACATTCCCAACTTCTTGTTGCTCAAAATCTATTACTGTACTATAATACCCTTTTTCTGCTAATTTTTTCATAAAATTAATTACAATTTCAGATTTCTTTTTTTGAATTGGTTCCTCAGCGGAGTAGTTTAGTTCTTCTAATAATAACAAATCTTTTTCAAGATTTTCTTCCATGTACTCAAAAAACTCAGCTAAGAATTCTTTCTCTTTAGTATTGAGGATTGGGTTATTTAATAAATCCAATTCCGGAATGTTTCGTCCGATTTCTAATTTTGGAAATTCCGGGAGTCTTGTATCCATAATAAATAAGACAATTTTCTTATGATTTTAAATTTTCTTCTCATTCAAATAGGATATTTTTCCCATCTAGATAAATTCACTCAATTAGAAAGTTTTTAATCAAAATAAAACATAAGAATAAAATATCAAATCTATAATAAACAAAATCTAACTACAAAAAAGTATTGAAAATTCAAATTAAAAAAAGAAAAGAAAATTGATGATAAAATGGCAGATAGACAAGTATGCGTTATTGGTATTGGTTATACAAACTTTAATTCGATGACTCCAGATATTCAATGGAAAGAAATAATGTATGAAGCTTGCAAGAAAGCTTATGTTGATGCAGGAATCGATGCCAGAAAAGATATTAATAGTTTCATAACATGTGCAGAAGATTATTGGGAAGGATTCAGTATATTTGATGAATTTGTACCAGACCAAGTTGGTGCACTCTTAAGACCTTGTTGTACTGTATGTGGTGATGGACTTTTCGGATTAGCAAATGCTTACATGCAGATTAAAACTGGGCATCTTGATGTAGTAGCTGTAGAAGCACATAGTAAGATTTCTGATCTATTAACATTTGGAGATATAATGTTACACGCTTTTGATCCTCGATTTGAACGCCCTATCTCGGGACCAGTTGAGAGGCCTAATTATGGAGGAAGCCCTGAATATACACCACAAGCTCCAAAACCATTAGTAGGGAGTTCTGATGAAAAAGAACGAATTCATCCATACTTCATGGCGGGATTAGAAATGCAACACTATTTAAAAACTACAGGAACCACTGAAGAACAATGTGCTGCTGTTGTTGTAAAGAATAAGAAAAATGCATTTTTCAATCCGTATGCAGATTACGAAGCTCAAATTTCAATTGAGGATGTAATGAAATCTGAATATCTCTTCAAACCCGTTAAAAGATTAGACATAAGTCCTAATGTTGATGGAGCAATTTGTTTTGTTCTTGCTGATGATGAAACAGCCAAGAATTTAGGTATTGAACCTATATATTTAGCTGGTTTTGGTTATTCATCAGAAACTCCTTGGATTGGGACAAGAGAAATGAATGCGGGTTATGCTACTACAGCAGCAAAAATGGCATATAAAATGGCGAAAATCTCAGAACCCAGAGAAGAAATAGATGTCGTTGAAGTTGATGATAGATTTTCATATAAAGAACTTCAACATCTTGAAGCTTTAGGTCTTGCCAGACCTGGTGAGGCAAAACAATTAATTGAGGAAGGTGCATTAGAAATTAATGGATCACTTCCAACAAATACATCTGGAGGATCTCTAGGTGTAGGAAATTGTTTTGAAGCAACTGGAATGCAAAAAGCTCTTGAAATTGTTATGCAACTTCGTGGACATGCTGCTAAAAGGCAAGTTGCTGATGCAGAAGTTGGACTTGCTCAGGCATGGAGAGGGATTCCTTCTGGGAGTGGAGCAATAGCAATTTTCAAGAGGGGATAAGGAGGTATTAAAAAAATGAAAGAAGTAGCAGTTATAGGAGCTGGCATGACCCTTTTCCGTAGACATTTAAAGGAAACTGGTAAAGAACTATCCTTTTTAGCTACGAAAATGGCAATGGAAGATGCTGGCATAGAAAAAGATGATATTGATATGGTTGTTATGGGCAGTGCTCCTGATGCCTTTGATGGTATTCATATGAAAGGAGAGAATCTCCTAGATGGCGCTGCTGGTGTTGGTAAACCATATGTTAGAGTATTTAACGGTGGTGGTACTTGTGTATTTTCTCCCATAGCGGGATGGTGGCATGTAGCCTCGGGTGTTGCAGATATATGCTTAGTAGTGGCTGAAGAGAAAATGGGTAATTGTTATCCTCATCCACAAACAGCTTTCAGGCACATTTGGGACCCAATATTAGATAGACCTCTTACTCCTAACCTAGTGTGGCTATTCGCGATGGAAATGAACCGTTACATGACAGTTCATGGTATCAAGAAAGAAGATATTGCCCGAGTTTCAGTCAAAAATAAAAGAAACGCTGTGGGTCATCCTTGTGCCCAATTAGCAGATCCAAACATCACAGTTGAAGATGTGATGAATTCTGAAATAATGGCATGGCCTGTTAATAGATTAGATATCAGTCCACCTAGTGATGGTGCTGCGGCTTTAATATTTTGTAATAAAGACATAGTACATAAGTTTACAGATGATCCTATTTACGTTGCAGGAACTGGTTGGAACATCGATAGTACAATGTGGACAAATAGAGATCTATATTTCCCACGCTATGTTGCTCAAGCCGCTAAAATGTGTTATAAAATGGCTAAGATTGAAAATCCTAGAAAAGAAATCGATTTTGCTGAACCATATGACCCATTCTCTTATAAAGAATTACATCATATGGAAGGATTACTATTGTGTAAAAAAGGTGAAGCTCCTATCCTCACAAGAGAAGGAGTGACACAACGAGATGGTGATCTTCCAATTTGTCCTTCTGGAG
>JAEOTW010000103.1 GCA_016839655.1 Promethearchaeota archaeon
GAAGCTATTACTGGTATGGAATTAGAAGAAATGAATGATGATGATCTCCGGGAAAAAGTTAAGACAGTAGACGTTTTTGCGAGAGTTACATCAGAGCATAAACTCAGAATTCTACGTAGATTGAAAGAGTTGGATTTAGTGGTTTCAATGACTGGAGATGGTGTAAATGACGCCCCCGCTGTAAAAGGTGCGCATGTAGGTGTCGCGATGGGTTTGAAGGGTACTGAGGTGACACAAGAAGCCTCAGAAATGATATTGATAGATGATAATTATGCAACAATTGTAAATGCAATAGAAGAAGGGCGTGGAATATTCGAAACGACTAAGGGATTTTTCCGATACATGTTAAGTACAAATTTTGATGAGATATTTCTAATTCTAATAGCATATATCTTAATGAAAATACCATTTACGGCAATTACGTTTTTTGCCCTTCCAGTTGCCCCAATTCAGATTTTATGGCTCAATATAGCCACTGATGGAATTCCCGCTATGGTGCTTGGTTTTACACCTACCGATCCAGATGTGATGAAAGAAAAACCTAGAACAGGATTTACTTTATTACCTGAGATTAAAGGTCCAGTTCTACTGCTTGGAATTTATACTTCAATAACAGATATAACTCTTTATATACTATTATGGAGCGTATTAATTCCTGTTTGGACTACAACTGGAATTGACCCGGGACTTGTAAGTGGAGCAACAATATTTGGTATAACCTATACAGCACAAGAGTACGCAGTTTTATTAGCACAAACTATATTATTTACAAATCTAGTTGTTTGCGAATTAATGTTTGTTTACACATGTACATCCAACACCAAACCATTTTATTTGTTTCCAAACAAGCATTTATTTTGGGCAACTGGACTTTCTTTAGCTCTACAACTGCTTATACTTTTTACACCAATGGGAATAGCATTTCATGTTGTACCATTGTTCCACCCATATTACTGGATAACCCTATTCATTGGTGCTTTTAGCGTTTCTGTTGTTGATGAGATTAGAAAGTGGCGAATTCGTAAGAGGAGAGGGATGACAATTTGGAGTAAATCTTAACACTTATTTATTTTTATTCTTAATTATTAAATATTTTATTTTTTTGCCTTTTTCTTCTATCCTTGCTTAATTCTCTATTTCTTTTTAATTAATTTTATATTTTTTTTATAATTTAATTTAATAATTAGAAATGAATAATTCAATAGCCTAAAACGGGATTATTATAATGAACATAGCTGAAGTTTTAAAAAATAAGATTGAGACAAACCAAACAGTTTTAACTGAATTTGAATCTAAGGAGCTCCTAAGAGAAATTGGAATTCACGTTCCAGTTCAAAAATTAACTACTTCAAAAGAAGACACAATCTCTGCAGCCGAAGATATAGGATTTCCTGTAGTATTGAAACTTATGGCGGAAGATATTGTACATAAATCTGATACAGGAGCAGTAAAGTTAAATTTAAAATCAAAAGAAGATGTAGATAAAGCGTATAGTGAACTAATGCAAATTCCATCTCAGACGGAGAAAAAGATCTCAGTACAAAAAATGGCAGATGAACCCATTACAGAACTCATTATTGGTATGACTACAGACCCCCAATTTGGCCCTGCCTTGATGTTTGGAATTGGTGGTATTTTAGTTGAACTCTTAGAAGATGTTAGTTTTAGAATTGCGCCAATAACGGAATATGATGCTAAAGAGATGATTCATGAAATTAAGGGATTTCCAATATTGGATGGATATCGTGGAAAGCCAAAAGCAGATATTAAAGCAATTATAAATGTATTATTGACAATATCTGATCTTGTAGTTAAACACGAAGAAATAAATGAAATGGATCTCAATCCAGTGTTTATTTACAATAATGGATTAATTTGCGTAGATGCAAGGATAATTTTAAAAAAAAAAGAATCTCACACATAGCAATACTATTTTAATACAAAATCTTTATTATTTCATACCAAATCCAATAAATCTTCGTCCTATTTTTAGAAATTGGGTTTTGATTTTTAGATTGAATTATTTCTATGTACGTCACCATTCATGATTTCATTAAAAAAAGATAGATTTATAGCATTTAATCGTGATATAATTAATACTGTTTATATTGAAAAATAACATTCAATTTTAACCTATAAAAATATTAATGTAAATGAGTAAATGTATTATAAAAAATTACAAAATTTTGGACAATCATGAGCTATTCAAAAATTACAAAAACAAAACGTATTCTCATCCTTTTCTTACTAATACTTACAACAGTTGTTACAACCATTAATTTAAACTATATTAGCTTGAATCAAAATCAATTAATAAGAGATTCTGAAAACAACAAAGAGACTGATACACCTTTCGATAATGAAAATATTCCTTTAATGGCAGATTATTCTTCCACATTTGGAAAAGATGGAGAAAAAATCAATATAACACTTCATCAGGCTTTATTAAACACAACAAATATTGAATTTCCAAATTTAGATAATGCAAATACATTCTATGAGCCTTCACCAACAGTCGTTGGTTTTAATAGTTCATATATAAATATCGACGTTGATGGAATTTATGCTCCAAACAAAACATTATTAATCGAAGATGAAACCTCAAGTACTAAACACTTAGGTGAAGCTTATTATACTTCCTTTGAAGTTCCAGGTGATGGATATGTAGAAAATATTTCAGTATATCTAAGTCAAACTGCTGGAGGTGATACTTTTTTTGTAGATATTTATAATGCAACTTTTTCAGGAGGAAATATTAAATTTGACCAAGATATAACAGGTGCAGCTTTTTTAAGCACATTTATCGCTGCGGGTAATGCATATTGGGTAAATTTTACGAATTGGCATCAGAAACTTGATGTTATAAACACCTACAGCAATACATTTTTTATTAGAGTTTCTTGTTTAAGTTCAAATAATGGTTATTGGCATCATGGTACCGATGGGACATATAATAGTATTGTTTGGAGACAAACTGGTGGAGCTCCTGAAGTTAACGCGGATATGTCCTTATTGCTTGGTTTAAGTCCTGAAAATAATGATGCAAGACCTTCAGATATAAGTCTTGAAATTAACAATACTGATGTGACTGATGTTGGTTTTGGGTCTGGGTATTGGACAACTCCAAATGAATTATTTGATCCTAGTGGATCTATAGAGTTTGAAATTACAGCTGATTGGTGGGATGTTTCATGTAATGTTTCAGAAGTTCAAATCAACTTTACTAAAACAGACTTAAAAGCCACATCAGATTTTACTATTTCAGGGAGTGGTCAATCACTTGATTGGAATGTTACCAGAAGTGGAGGATTAACATTTTTTGACACAAACTTTGATAATTACAGAATCAATTTCACAGTTCCTCGAATATGGGAAAACTTTACAGCATTTAATGGTCCTTCTCAGGACAAAACTGGTGATATTAGTTTAGGCCCTATCAATAAAGGATATCGGGATCTTCAAATCTCTAATGCGGAAAATGGGATTAGTTGGTATATTACTGCTCAATCTAAAAATCTATTAAAAAAAATTCATACACTAGTTGGTGTAGATGATCTTTTAACAGTTGACTTTACCGATACTTTAAGTTTTATTGCGAATTTCTCAGAAATTATTTCAAATGGCGCCATTAATTTAACCGTTTATAGTCCTGCCCCTGGTTATTCTGAAAATTATTCATATTACGATGACTCATTAACTCCGGTCTCAGAACAATCATTAGGTAGTTGGATTATATCTAATACCGCTATTGAATATGGAGTATTTAAAGTTCAAATATGGTGGCATAATGATACTGCAGGAGGCTTCTTAGAAAAAGATATAACAATTATGGCAGTTACAGACTTAGTTTTAGTATCTCCGCCATTAAGTCAAAATCGCTTTCCTGATGATATATTTAATATTAGAGTCTTTTATAATGATACTGGTTTGAATTCAGGTGACCAAGGTATTCCCGGCGCTAGTCCTAATATTATCGTAAATACTACATTTATACCTCCAATCGTTGATGAAGGTAATGGATATTATCAAATTCAAATAAACTCAAGTGATTATAACTATAGAATGAATTATATTGGAATAAGTGCATCCAAAACATATTATAATAGCGATTCTACAGAATTTTCTTTTCATTTAAGACAATATACTACTATAACACCATCAGATTCAAAAAATCTTGGTGATATTATAAGAGGAACAATCGTACAATATGAATTTAATTATTCAGATATATTGGGAACACCAATTCCAGGTGCTACTACTGATATTGTACAATTACATCCATCATTTTTACCAGGATCTTCGATAAGCGAAAACGTTGGTGAGCCAGGTAATTATACAATTCAATTGGATACAAGCAATGTCCAAGCTTCAGCAGTACCATATGAGTGTATATTCAATATTACCACAACAGGAAAAGAAACTAAAAATATCACAGTCTATTTAACAGTTATTTTATCCCAAACTGATGTTAATATTATAGATTCTGAACCTTATTTAATAAAGAGAGATGACTTAAACCAAACTGTTCTATTTTATTTCAATGATACAGATAATAATCTTCCAATCACAGGACTTTCCGTAGATGATGTTGCTGTAATAGATAACCAAACATTACAACCTAGAAAAATCTGGTTAACTCCAAATGGAACCAATGGTTATTACACATTAAATATTTCTATAAATACTTTAAACTCAGGATGGATTGAACTAATGATAAACGTAACATTTGAACCGAATTATGCCACAAGTTTGGAACCTGTAGTTTTCTATTTTCAAGGAAATCTTACTCAAACGAATATTAAAACTGTTTCAGATCCTGGAGGAGAAGGAATTCTCACAGGAATGGCTAATACTTATACCTGTTTTGTAGGAAGAGATCTCTTAATTGACTTTAATATTACGGATAATTACAATAGTGATAAATTGATTACTGGTACAGCAAACAATTATCTTGTAGAATATGTTGAAGTTGGAAATCCTACAAATCAAGGCTCAATTGGCAATTCTTTAAATAATGCATCAAATTCGTATCAAGGAACTATAGATACTTCCGATATCACAATACTGGGAACTTATGAAATTTCTGTTATAGTATTTTTAACAGATTTTGAAACCTCAATATTAAGTTTCAATTTGACCTTAAGGGCTTTATACATAATCAATATCTCTGTAGTAGAAAAACCAACTCAAATTACTGCAGGAGACTCATTTCATATAACTATTCAAGTAAAATATAACAATGGCACTGATTGGCTAATTGCAAGCGGATCAAATGTAAGAATCACACCTGTTTTCGATGGTACACCTGGTACAACAACATCATGGACTCTTACAAATAGTACTGGTGAAGTTAATTTTCAAGTTTTAACTAGTAATACTATTAGAAATATAACATTAACTATTGAAGTACAAATTAGATTTAATCATGAAGCAGGCACTAAATATGTCTATAATATTATAGTTCATCCCCCTTCAGGTTTTAATTTTGAAGATTTTCTACCTTATCTTATCCTCATTGGTGTTGCTGCATTGGCTGTAGCCATTTCTGTTGGAGTATATAAAGGTGTTGTAGTCCCTAAGAAACGAGAAAAATCTCGCGTTCTTACTGAGGTAAAAACAATATTTGATGACGCAATTAATTTGGAACATATCTTAGTTCTTTATAAAGGAACGGGGACATGTATCTATTTCAAATCATTTGGTTCTGAGCAAATTGATCCTGAGTTAATTTCAGGTTTTATTTCAGCTATAAGTAGTTTTGGTAAAGATTTAGTGAGCCAAGAAGAATTAAATGAAATATCGTACGGAGATAAAATGTTACTTTTATCAGATGGAGAATATATCAGAGTTGCGCTAGTATTAGGCAAGAAAGCTTCATTGATATTGCGTAGAAATTTGATGGAATTTATACATAGGTTTGAGAGAGCTTATATCAATGAACTACCTAATTGGAGAGGACAATTAAATATATTTAGAGAAGCCGGAACTATTGTAGATGATGTCCTAAGCACATCAATTATTTTACCTCATGAGATCAGCTATGAGTATTCTACCGCTAAAGCTTTAAAGAAACCACAATCACAAGGCGTATTAAAAATTGCTAAAAATTTAATGAAGGATTCAGAAAGAAATTTCTTCTTTATAGCAACATTACTAAAAGAGGCTACTGAAAAATCTGGTAAAGATACCGCAGAAATTTTCATAGGGATCAAAGAATTAAGAGATAAGAGAATACTAATGCCTATTGAGATATCCGCCATTGAAGCTAAACCTATTTCTCAACAAGAATTAAACTTAATCAATCAAAAAGTTTCCCAATTAGTGAATTTAACACCAGAAGATAAGCAAAAATTAGTTAATGATCTTGCTCAAATGGGTCCACCTGAGAGAGAAGCATATTTTGTAAGCTTAACTGAACACCATGAAATTATCTCTGCACCTATTGAAGCAACAGAGGGAGCGACAGTAATCGAAAATATAAAGGGAGCCAAGAAGGAAATTAAAAACTTAATAAAAAATGGTCTATCAGCAAGAAAAGAGAAAGATTACGATAAATCTATTAAAGTCTTTCAAAATGCTTTGAAAATAGCTACAAATTGGGAACTAGTAAAGGAATCTCAAGAATTGGATGATATTATTCGACGGATAAAAATTGAAGATCTTAAATTTAAAATGAATGCATTAGAAAAAGAAGCCAGATTAGCAGCTAAAAAGGAAAATTATAATGAAGCAGCTCAAAAATATAAAATGTCTTCAAAGATTGCCTCTGAAATCTTCAAACTAGGCGAAGATTTAACAAAGGAAGTGAAACGGTTATCAAATAAAGCAAAAGAATATGAAAAACTAATGTGAATTTTTTTTTTAATTTTTTTTTTTTCTCTACTTAATGAAAATATACTTTTTTAAATGAGTTAATAATCAGTAAGATAGATATTTAAAGAAAAAACTATATTTTTATCTAAAAAAACACTTTTGAGAGAGCCTTTTAATAAAAAAACATTCACTAAAAATAAATCTAAGGAGTTGATTTACTAATATCTGATTTTGAAACTGATAAAACATTGATGATTCCCTTAAAAATTAAAGAAAAAATTGAAAAAATAATTTTAAAAATTTTATATGATGAAAAATCAGTAAAATCATTGATATTATTAACGGAAAAAGTTTTAGAACAGGCAATTGAAGAAAAAATTACCATTTCTGAAAAACTCATAAATCAGATAATCTATCAACTGAATAAGGAAGAAAAAATAATTTTTACTCAAAAAGATGGTTGGAAAATAAGAATATAAGTTGAATTAGTACATTTTCAATCAGATATACCATTTTCAGTTATAGAAAAAATGGCTTCCCCTTCTGGTAAATGGGGGGCATCAACAATTTTAGCAATTCTCTGTTCCCCCTTACCCTTTCTTAAATATACTCTAATAGTGGATCCATGTGCTACAACATTTCCACCTGCTGCTTGTAATGGATTCCCATAGAACACATCCGGCTTTGATTGCACCTGATTTGTCACGACTACTGCCAGATCTGTATAGATATCACACAATCTTAATAAATCATGTAAATGGGAATTAATAAGTTGTTGACGATTTGCTAATGTACCACGCCCTATATACTCGCTTCGAAAATGCCCTATTAGTGAGTCCACCACTATCAACTTAATATTCTGTTCTTTAATTAAATTTGTCGCTTCTTTGATTAATATAACTTGGTGGTCAGAATTATAAGCTCGGCCAAAAACTATATTTTTTAGAATTTTATTGTGGTCTAAATCTAATCCTTCAGCCATTTGAATTATCCTTTCAGGTCTAAATGTGCCCTCAGTATCAATATATAAAGCTTTACCTTCAATTCCTCCTTTTTCTTCAGGTAATTGGACATTGACACATAATTGATGCATAATTTGAGTTTTTCCAGTCCTAAACTCTCCAAAAAACTCGATTACGCTACCTGTTTCGACACCACCACCTAACAAGTCATCTAATTCTTGACTTCCAGTAGTAATTCGAGCGATGTTTTTCCTATGTTCCCATATATCTTCAGCACTCTTAAATCCAATATTTAATTTTTCCATACTCGCCTTAATTAATTTAGAAGTTGTTTTATCTCCTAAACCGCTTTCATTTTGGATAATCTTAGGAGGTGTAAATGCAATTGATTCTAGACTTGAAAAACCTGCTTTTATTAATTTATTTAATGTAGCTTCTCCTACACCAGGAAGTTTTTTAACAGCGTTTATAGATTCTTGGATACTATTTCCATTATTTGGGAAAGATTCATTGTCGATATCTATGTTATTATCAATTATGTTTTCAAGTTCAATATTATTTTCATCAATTTCAAGTTCCTCAAAAGCTTCTATTAACTCAGCATCATCATCAAATTCATCATCAGTTGATTTAATGTCTTCATCCGCAGTATTTTCTTCATTTCGAGTTTCAAATTGAGCAAAATTAAGATGATCTTTATAAATCTTCCCTTTTGTATGATTACGTTTACACTCAGTACAATAATAAGGTTTACCCATTTCAAAACCATTAATATTTTCAATTTCTGTTGCTTTAGCCATAAAAGATCATTAAAATAAGTGTAATTTTTATAGATATTATTTATTATGCATAGTTAGATAGGTCCTTATTTTAAGTAAAATAGAGTTCTAATTTTCAAATTTATTTTTATTGATGAAGGAACCAAAACCGACAATAATACTGAATATTCAAATTTTACAATAAATTTTCTTCCCTTTTTGTTAATTGATAAAATAATATAAACATGAATAGATTATATAAAGTTATTATTAATAACAGTAATTTACGTCAAATGAGATCTTATGAAAACTAAATTAAAATTTGAAGGTTATCCAAAAATAGATGATAATATCCTTAATGAATCTATTAGTAAAATAAAAAAAAATAAAGAAAATTGGGATCCACCATTTTTCTTTGATACTGAAACTTATATAGATATACAAAAGATCCAAGAATCTGTCGATCATTATATCTCAAATGATCTTAAAAATATAATTGTATTAGGTACTGGTGGTTCAATTCAGACTTTACTTGCTCTAAAACATTTAGCGAAAAGAAAAATATTCCCTGTTACTAGCTCCAGAGCTATAGAGTTAAAAGGGTGCTTGGATAAAACTTCTCCAGATAATTCAGTTGTAATTCCAATATCAAGAGGTGGAGAAACCTTAGATATTAATTCAACTATTGGTACATTTCTCAAAAGTGGCTATAAATTTATAGGATTATCATCCATGGGAACAATGAATGAAATCTTAAAACAAATAAAATGCCCAATTCTAGATGTTCCTAATCTTTCTGGACGATATGCAGGATCTGTTACTAATGTAGGAATCGTACCAGCGTACATGGCAGGTATTAATATTGGGGAGTTTCTAAAAGGTTTGACAGATGCATATAAAGTATTTTCAATACATGAAAACCAACCAGCTATAGAATTTGCTGCCTTTCTTTACAAGTTATATGAAAAAAACTATAAAATTGTATTTTCAATGCCCTACTCAAAAAATTTGGAAGGATGTATTGGATTATGGGTCCAAGGAATTTCAGAAAGCACTGGAAAAGATGAAAAAGGTTTGATAGGTACATATCAACCAGCTCCAATTTGCCAACATTCTGTTTTAGAGTATTTATTGGGGGGAACCAAAGATGTTGTCATTCCGATACTTTGGACAATAATAAAGGAAGATCCTGATCTCATTTTAAGCTCATCTATTTCATATGTTCATAGTATGAGTGCTCAGACTATTGTTAATTATCAAGCAAATGCTACATTTCAAGCTTTAATTCAACAAAAAGTACCATCCGCAAAGATTTCACTTGAAGGGCCCTCAGAATATAATATTGGACATCTAATTGCATTTATACTATCTTCAATTTATTATCTTTGCCTACTAATAAATGTAAATTGGGCAAATAATCCAAAAGTAATTATTGGAAAAAAAATTTGTAATGAAGCACTTAAAGAAAAAATTACTTCAGAACAAGGTGTTAATATAAGAAGAGAAATCGCGAAAAATGCTTTTAGAGAATTTTTCTAATTATTTTTTAAAATTTTTTAATTAATTTTCAGTAAAAGAAAAATAGGAAATAAGACATTTCTTCTTAAGATGAAGAAGGTAGAATTACTAGCCCCTGCAAAAAATATAAAAGCTATTAAGGCAGCAATGGAATATGCAGATTCTGTCTACTTTGGAATTAAAAAGTTTAATATGAGGATGCGCTCAGAAAATTTCTCCTTAGAAGAATTAAACAAAGTTGTAGAATTTTGCCATAGAAACAATTTAAAAGTCTACCTGACAACAAACATTTTAATATATGATCATGAGTTGAGTTTTCTTCGGGAGATAATAGAAAAAAGTAGAGAAGTGGGTGTAGATGCCGTGATTGTTCATGATATCGCAGCAATACAAGTAGCTAAGGAATTAGGTATCCCATTTCATATTTCTACCCAATGTAATGTTTCTAATTCTCTATCTGCCAAGTTTTATGAAGAATTGGGTGCTGAACGTATAATACTAGCTAGAGAATTATCACTTGAAAAAATAAAAGAAATTAAAAGAAATTTAATTAAAACAGAAATAGAGACATTTATTCATGGAGCTATGTGCGCTTCAGTTAGTGGAAGATGTTATTTTTCTCAAGATATTTGCGGATCTGAGGAAAAATCTGCCAATAGGGGGAATTGTGAACAACCTTGTAGGAGAAGGTGGTGGGTTCGTGAAGAAAGTGGAGAAGAGTATATATATGATGGAGAAAGATTCATGAATTCAAGAGATTTATGTACTATCGCTTATATCCCTCAATTAATTGAAGCCAAAATCGATGCTTTTAAGATAGAAGGACGGATGCGTCATCCGCATTATGTAGAAATTGTTTCAAAGACATATAGAGAAGCAATAGATGCGTATTATGAGGGAACTTTTTCAAAAAAGAAAGCAGGAAGATGGGTAACTGAATTGAAAAAAGTTTATAATCGAGGATTTACACCTGGTTTTTATTTCAAAAGGATGACTGAAGATGATCATCAACATAAATCACCCTCTAATTTGTCTCATTATAGATATATTAAAGTAGGTGAGATAATAGATTATAACCCAAAAACTAGTATTGGTACTGTTTCATTAGATAATGGGTATCTTTCAAAAAATGATGATATAATCATTATGGGAAAAAAAACAAATACTTATGTACACCAAAATGTTAACAGGATAATGAGTAAAGGTAAATTAGTTGATAGAACTCCACGAGGGACAAAAAATGAGAAACAAATTATTGAATTAGAAGTAATTGATAAAATTGATGGTAATGGACTCGATAAAGTTTATGTATTTACTGACAAAACATATCATAAAAAGAATTATAAATTATAAAAAAAATTATTTTACCTAATTATTTAATAAAAAAGGTTTTTAATATGGAAATGAATAAAAAGAAAATAATAGAGTCAGTCCCTAATTATAGTGAGGGAAGCAATAGTGAAAAAATTGAACAAATTGTATCGAAAATTAGGAATACTACTAATACTCGTATTGTAGACGTACAATATGATGCTGATTATAATAGAGCTGTTATCACTTTTGTTGGGACTCCTGAAGCTGTTTTAAAAGCAAATATCGATGCTGCTAAGAAAGCTATTGAATTAATTGATATGAATACACATAAAGGTCAGCACCCTCGAATTGGAGCTATCGATGTAGTACCTTTCGTCCCTGCACAGAATGTGACGATAGAAGAATGTGTCGATTTATCTAAAAAATTTGCAGAAGAAATTGCTAAAGAAGGAGTACCGGTTTATCTTTATGAAGAATCCGCTCAAAAATTGGAAAGAAAAAATATAGATAATATTCGAAAAGGAGAGTATGAGAAACTTAAAGATGCAATTAAAACTGATCCAGAAAGGAAACCTGATTATGGTCCTTCTGAATTTCATCCAACTGCTGGAGCGATAATTACTGGAGCAAGAAACCCATTAATAAGTTTTAATATTAATTTAGGGACAAAGGATGTAAAAATTGCTAGGAAAGTTGCAAAAGCTATACATCTACGATCTGGTGGATTAGTAAATATTAAAGCCATGGGTACAGAATTAGCAAATAGAGATTATGTTCAAGTTGGAATCTCTAATATTAATTATAAAAAAACTCCTTTATATAGGCAAATGGAACTTGTAAGAATGGAAGCAGCTCGCTATGGAGTATCAGTAGTTGGTTCTGAGTTAATTGGTGTGTTACCCCTAGGTGCAGTTCTTAATTCACTAGAATATTATCTGCAGCTAGAAACACCTGATAAACTAGAAGAAGAACATTTATTAGAACATTATTTTGATTTTTAAGATTTACGTTGATTGACGATTATCAACTACAATCTTACCATTTTTTATCACAAAATTTACTAAATTTACTCCAAAATGATATGGTAAGAACTGATGATTTGGAACATCAAAAACAAGTAGATCTGCTTTTTTTCCAATTTCAATACTGCCAATTTCGTCTTGTTTTTGAATTGCACACGCAGCATTAATTGTCGAAGCTGTGAGAGCTTCAGCTGGTGAGAGTTTCATATGATAACATCCTAATGCAATAATCATTTGCATTGATTCGGTCCAGCAATTTGGATTAAGATCAGTAGCTAATGCAATGGGTATACCTAATTCTATCATTTTTCTAGCAGGGGCATATTGGTTTAACATTAAACAAAACGGTGTTGCTGGCAAGAGAGTAGCTATAATACCGACATCGGCCATTGCTTTTAATCCTTCAACATTTGATTTTAATAAATGCCCTGTTTGAATTGCTCTTAGCTCAGAAGCTAATAAAGCCCCGTTTGTGTCAACTATCTCATCGATATGAATTTGGGGTTTTAATCCATATCTCATTGCAGTTTTCAATATTTTTCTTGTTTGCTTTATTGAAAAGATTCCTTTCTCACAAAAAACATCACAGAATACAGCGAGCCCTTCTTTAGCAATTCTAGGAATCATTTCTGAAATAATTAAGTCTACATATTTATCAGTTTTATTTTCATATTCAGGTGGTATCGCATGAGCACCTAAAAATGTAGGAATAATATCCACTGGGTGATCATCATTTAATATTTGCATCGCTTCTAATTGTTTCATTTCACTTTCAGTTGTTAAACCATATCCTGATTTTGCTTCAATGGTTGTTGTTCCATGTGACATCATACTATCTAAAATTTTCTTTCCATTTTGAACTAATTTTTCAATTGGGGCATTTCTAGTTTCACGAACAGTCTTTAAGATACCTCCTCCTGAATCTAAAATTTCTAAGTATGACTTTCCCTCGAGTTTCATTAATAATTCATTCTCTCGTGTACCTTCAAAAATTATATGTGTATGAGGATCGACAAAACCAGGGGTGACAAGTTTATTCGATGCATCTATTTTCGTAATAATTTTACCAAATTCAAATTTTGATTGTAGCTCCTCTGTAGATCCAATAAAGACAATTCTATCATCTTTTGCAGCTACAGCGCCATCATTTATAATTGCCAATTCAGACATATCTTTGCCAATCCTTGGAGCACCATATTTAGTATTCATGGTCACTAATTCATTACAATGAAAAATGACTAAATCTGGCTCAATGTTTGAGAATAATTCTTTTTTAGAATATGTTGATGCTACAAACATCTTATTCCAACTCTGTGAATTTTTTAGAAATTTCTAATAATTTTTTACTTCTAATGATTTTTAATGCGGAATTAATATGATCAGACAGTATTGTGTCACTGGTTAAATGTAGTATTTGGGTTCTAACATATTTATGAGCTTCTTCTAATATAATGCTTGATCTCAAAGGTCTCCTATAATCAAAAGCTTGAGCAGAACATATAAGCTCAATAGCAAGAATTTTTTCAAGATTTCTTATTATTTTAACAGCTTTTCTTGCACTATTTGGCGCCATACTTACATGATCTTCTTGTCCCGCCCCAGTGGGAATACTATCAGCACTTGAAGGGAAGCAGAGTGTTTTATTCTCACTGGCTAAAGCTGCTGAAGTATATTGTGCTAACATAAATCCTGAGTTTAAACCAGCTTTCATTATCAAATTTGGGGGTAATCCCCATTTTCCTTCAAGCAATAGAAAAATTCGGCGATCTGAAATATTACCCAACTCTGATGCCGCAAGACTTATATAATCTAAAGGTAAGGCAAGAGGCTGGCCATGAAAATTCCCGCCGCTATAAGTTTCATGTTCATCAAAAATAATAGGATTATCTGTAACAGAATTAAGTTCACACTCCAATATTTCGTTTAAATGCGTTAATGCATCTCTAGATGCTCCATGAACTTGGGGAATACATCGAATAGAATAGGGATCTTGAACTCGTTCACAATTTTTATGGGAATCTACTAATTCTGAATTCTCAAGTAATTTTCTCATGCTTTTTGCGACTTTTAACGCCCCTATATGGGGTCTTAATTTTATTAGTTTTTCTGTGAATGGTTGAGGTGAAGCTAAATAGCTCTCAATAGTAAGTGCTCCGATGAGATCAGCATGATCCAAGCAACTTGAAAGATTTTCTACAATTTTAATTGCGTGGGCCGATATAAATTGAGTACCATTAATTAAGGCTAATCCTTCTTTTGCTTCAAGATTTATTGGCTTTATTTTTTCCTTTTTTAAAATTTCTTCTGTGGGTATATAGTTTTCATTATCATTAGTTACAAATCCTAATCCAATTAATGGTAAAAATAGATGGGCTAATGGTGCAAGATCTCCAGAAGCTCCAACTGAACCTTGTTTAGGAACCAATGGGATATAATTATTGTCTATATGCCAGCAAATTCTTTCGACTACTTTAAGAGAAATTCCAGAATATCCCATGCATAATGCATGGACTTTTAAAATTAACATTAATTTTGAAATTTCAGGTTCTATTGGAGATCCTATTCCTGCACTATGACTTTTGAGAAGATTTTCCTGTAAAAATCCAGTTTCTTCTTTTGATATTCTAGTAGTGCAAAGAGATCCAAATCCCGTATTTATGCTATAAACTAATTTATCTCCTTCAACTATTGATTTAACAGCATTATGGTTTTTAACAATCCGGTCTTCAACTTCATTAGTGATAACACCTTTTATTGTCTCCCGAGATATTCCTAATGCTTTTTCAACAGTTAGTTTATCAATTCCATATTTAAATTCCGTATTCATATAAGCCAACTTTCAATTTTTATGATCAAAGACTAAAAAGGAAATATTCTTCCAATAAGAATTTTTTAAATAATTTAAATCGAATTATTTTTCATTTGTTTTTTTTTAAATAATTATCAATAATATTGTCCAAGAGCTTATCTTCTGCTAAAAAAGGTAAGGTTAAATGCCCTTTTTCCTCGTTTTCTATATTCCAATTATAAGCAGTTTCGAGAGCGTTAGGATTTCTAGCCCAACTTCTTCTTGCAATACCTCCCATTACGTCCCATTCAATAGCATTTTTAATAATTTTATCAACTCTCTCGGAACCATCTAAAATTAAGCCAAAACCTCCATTAAAACACTTTCCAATTCCCACACCTCCTCCATTTGAAAGAACCACGTAAGTCATTCCTCTTACAGCATTTCCAGCAAAACAATGAACTGCCATTTCTACCATAACATTACTTCCGTCTCGAATATTAGACGTTTCCCTAAAAGGTGAATCTGTTCCAGAAACATCATGATGATCTCTCCCAAGCATTATAGGTCCAATTTCATTTTTTTTAACTAAATCATTAAATTTCAAGGCTATGTGTATTCGTTCTTTTGCATCAGCATATAATATTCTTGCTTTGGTTCCGACAACTAATTTATTCTTTTTAGCATCTCGAATCCAATAATAATTATCTCGATCTTGAGATCTTTTTTCGGGGTCAATACAACTCATTGCTGCTTGATCTGTTTTATCCAAGTCTTCCTCTTTTCCCGATAGGCAAACCCATCTAAATGGTCCATAACCATAGTCAAAACATATTGGTCCCATAATATCTTCCACATATGATGGAAAAATAAAACCTTCGGAGACATCAATTCCATTTCTTGCTATATCCAACGATCCTGTATCAAAAACAGCCTTCATAAAAGAATTTCCGTAATCCCAAAAAAAAGTGCCTTTCTTAGTCATTATATTAATGAGTTTAAACTGTTCCTTTAATGATTCATCAACTAGCTGCCTAAATCTCTCAATATTAGATTTTAATAATTCTCTTCCTTCTTTAAAACTTATTTGATAAGGAGTATAACCACCTTCATACACCGCATGACAAGAAGTTTGATCTGAAGCAAGTTCTACTTTAATATTTTTTTCAACTACATACCTCCATAAATCAACAACATTTCCATTATATGCAATTGATAAAGGTCTTTTTGATTTCCTTGCATCCTCAACCCATTTAAAAATTTCATCTAAATCATCTGAAATTCGTGAAATCCATCCTTGTTCATGTCTAGTTTTAATTCTTGACTCATCAACCTCTGCGATTACTCCTATTCCACCAGCTATTTCTATAGCTTTAGCTTGTGCACCACTCATACCACCTAAACCAGAAGATAGATACAAAATACCATTTAAATCTTTATCTTGAGGTAATTTCAGATATAGTCTACCTGCATTTAACAAAGTAATATATGTTCCATGGACGATACCTTGAGGTCCGATATACATCCATCCTCCGGCAGTCATTTGACCATAATTTGCTACACCTAGTGCTGCTGCAATGGAAAAATCCTCTGGATTATCAAACATTCCAACCATTAATCCATTAGTTGAAATAACTCTGGGAGAGTTTTGTGATGTCGGAAAAAGGCCAATAGGGTGCCCTGATGCTACAATTAAGGTTTGAGAATCATTAATTATCTCTAAATATTTTTTAACTAATTGATATTGCATCCAGTTTTGAAAAACTTGTCCACTTTCACCATAGGTTACCAGTTCATAAGGATAAAGTGCTACATCGAAATCAAGGTTATTATCAATCATTACCTGTAGTGCTTTTCCCTCTATACTGTTTCCAATATATTCATTTATAGGTTTTGCTTTAATTGCTCCTTCTGGTCTGTACCTATATCCATAAATTCTCCCTCTTGATCCCAACTCTTCCATAAATTCAGACACCAGATTCTCGTGTAAAGAAGGAGGAATGTATCTTAACGCATTTTTTAGCGCTATTTTTGTTTGCGTAGATGTTAGTTTGAAACCTCTCGAGGGTGCTCTTCTTATGCCATCAATGAATTTGGGGTAAGGAGGTAGTTTTTCTGGTAATTTAATTTTCATAGCTTTTGAAATTTCCATAGTTTTATCTAACTCCATCTAATATATAAATGATATGATTTTAGAGATGTATCTGTTCAAATTAAATTTTGATATTAATAAATTAGGAAAAGAATTCTTAGATATATCAATTATTTCAGAATTTTTATTCCTCTAAGTTCTAATTTATGTAAGAAATCTAGATAACCCTTCAGATTATTTTTCTCAATATTTAGATATTGAAGCGAAGGTAAAGTTTCTAGAGATTCCGGAAGATCAGTTAGATAATTTGATCTCAAAAACAAATATTTCAACTTTTTAAGCCTTCCGATTGATATGGGAAGACTTGATAACTTATTATTCCCTAAATATAAATATTTCAAAGATTGTAATGAACCGATTGTTTCTGGTATCTCTTCTAATTCATTATAATATAAATATAAATGTTTTAGTGAGGTTAGAGATCCTAAAGTCTCTGGAACGGCTATTATATGATTTTTGCCTAAATCTAATACCTCTAAAGTTGTAAGGAAGCCTAAAGATTTGGGAATTGATATTAACTTATTAAATCCAAGGATGAGGGTTTTTATTAGGGGAAGAGCTCCAATTGAAGGGGGAATATTTTCTAATCTATTAGTAGAGATATCCAATTCTATTAAGGACTCTAATGATCCTACTGATTCTGGTATAGTTTTTAATTGATTTTTACTCAGATCTAATATTTCTAATGATAATAAACTACCAACAGATTGAGGCAAGTATTCTATTTTATTGTCATATAAATTTAATTCACGAAGAGATTTTATATGTCCAATCGCTTCAGGTAATTCTATAATATTATTGGTATCAAGTTCTAAAATCTGAAGATTCTTCAACTTACCAATAGTCTCTGGAATAAGCGTTAAATTATTACGACCACCTCTTAATATTGAAAGTGATGAAAGTTCTCCAATTGTATCTGGTAGAACTTTTATATTATTATCCGTAATTTCAAAACGTAATAAAGAATTAAGAGAACCTACCGAATTTGGTATTTCTATTAATTTATTTGATGAAACACTTAAGTTTTCTAAAAATGAAAGTGATCCAATACTTTCAGGAAGAGAAGTTAGCTCATTCGAAGTTAAACCTAGATATTTTAGATTTTTAGATTGACCAATTGAGTCTGGTAATTGAGTAAGATTGTTGCCTTTCAAGAAAAGAGATGTTAAAGATGATAAATTGCCAATATGTTTAGGAAGAGTTGTTATCCTATTATTCCTTAAATTTAACCTTTTCAATGAGGTTAATTCACATATAGTATCAGGAAGACTCGTTAATTTATTATTTCCAAGAAAAAATATTTCTAATGATTTTAATTCACCAATCGAATCAGGTAATATTTCAATTTTATTACCACTTAGATCCAGTGTTTTGAGTTCTTGTATTTTTCCTATTGATTTCGGAATACTCCTTAATTTGTTTTCACTCAAATCAAGAGTTTCTAAGGAGTTTAATGATCCAATAGTTTCGGGTAAACTATTTAATTGATTTGATTCTAAATGGAGCTCCTTAAGAGAAGAGAGTACTTTTATAGATGTAGGAAGTTGAGTTAATTGATTTTCACTTAGATCTAAGATTTCTAGGCTTGGAAGTGAAAAAAGTTGTTCGGCAATAGTATTTAAACTATTCCCTCGTATGAAAATCTTTTTTAGTGAAGAAAATAACTCGACTTCTTTGGGAATTTCTGATAATCCACAGGAAAAAAGATTTAATCCTGAAATATGCCCATCTTCTACATAATATCCCAGCGAATATCTTTCAAGATGAGGAATTTCAGATATTGATAAACCTATCTGATTTTTTAATATCTCCAATGCCTTTAATTCTTTTTCTGAAATTGTCATTATTTTTTTATCAGTTCTAATATCTCTCTAGAAATATTATCTATTATTCTTTAAAAAATAATATAATCTAGTAAGATTAATGATTATTGCATAGGAATATAATTATAAATAAATAAGGTAAAGAATTTAATTTTAAAAATCAATATCTTTTCCATCATATGCATAAGTATAAAGTCGTGAGAAATCATCTTTACTAGGGCTTCTTGGAGCCATCACTCCACTTGGGTCTTGAAAGCACAAGGATATTAAAGGGTTCAAGTTCTTCTCAAAATCTTCTCTTTTTATGCCCAAATCTTTGAGATTAGTCGGAAAATTTACTGATTTCTGAAGTTCTTTTATCTTTTCTAAAACTTTATTAGCTGCTTTCTTGTCTTCATCATCCCATTTCGCCCATCCTAACTTTTTAGCTAATTCTGAATACAAGATAATAGATTCATTTGTATCACCTGGAGCATTTATACAGTATTTTAAAACATATGGTAGAAAAAGACCTACTAGACTACCATGTGGTATTGGAAATATTGCTGCAAAACTATGTCCAAGTGCATGAACTATATGAACTTGAGAATTACTAAATGCTATTCCTGCCATATTTGCGGCTTGGTGTAAAAAATCCCTAGCTTCCATATTATTCCCATCCTTAAACACAATAGGTAAGTATTTAAAGATTAATTCAATGGATTTAGGTATTAAAGCATTACTATATTCATTTTTCCAAGCAGAAATATACGCTTCAAATGCATGCGCAAGGGCATCAAAAGCTGTGTTAATTGTTAACTTTTGAGGCATTCCTTTAGGAAAAATAGGATCTAATATCGCATAAGTGGGAACTAATGATTCGTGAGCAAAAGAACCTTTTCTCCAAACCTCATTCTTAAATTGTGAAACAATTGCAGCCCAAGTTGCTTCTGATCCAGTTCCTGATGTAGTAGGAATTGCTATGAATTTTGCTTTTTTAGCAAAATCAAATAATTTAGGATTATTAAAATTTATATCATCAAGAGTGAAACTAGGATATTCGTACATTGCCCAAATCACTTTAGCTGTATCTATAACTGACCCCCCACCTAAAGCTATTATCAAATCTGGGGCATAATTATTACATTCCTCTTTCCCTTTCATTACATCAACATCATGAGGATCTGGAATAACATCTTTAAAAATACGGAACTCTTTCCCGTATTTATTTAAGGCATCTGTAAGAATTTTCAAAAAGCCTAATTCTTCGAGAATATTATCAGTTACGATAAAACATTTTTTCCCATGTATATTTTCAAAAGCGGCTAAAGAACCTTCGCCATAAAATAATTTCGGACAAAAAAAATGCCACATCATGAGTTTTTACCTTCAATTTTGCTATTATAATTTGAGAATTATTAGATTTATTTAATTTGTTAATAATATTTATGGTTTTATTAAATTTTATATTTAAATTAAATGAAAAATTTAATAATATACAAGATTCATTTAAGAATAATTAGGAAATTAGGAAAGTCGATTAATATATGGAAGAATCAGAACAAGATAATTTATTCACAACATTTCAACAAACAATTGAAAGCGTTATAAAAGAAAAGAGGACTGACCCAAAAAATCAAAAATTATTAGATAAATTCAATGCTAGAATAATTATCGGTTTACAAATTGAAGCGGATTATTATTTTTGGGTAAATTTAGTTGGAAAAAATGGAAACTTCACCCTAGGGAAAGGTAAATTAGATGATTATGATTTAGAATTAAGAGCAGCCCCAGAAGATTTAGTTTTTTTTGTAAATGGAGAAAACTCTGTTGTTAATATGGTACTTAAAAATAATCAGTTTGGACATAAAAAATTAAGATTCTCAAAGGGATCAACTGGTAAACGCAATATTGGAGTTTTATTAAAGCTTTCGAAAATTTTAGTCCTAGACTAAAGGATTTGAGAAATTTAACTATTTTTTTTAAAGATTTGCTTTTTCTTAAAAGTGAAATTTGAGTCTAAATTTTCAATTTCTCTAATTTTTTTGTTAAATTGGAACAGGTTAATAGAAATATCTTTAGTTCTGCTATCTATAGATATTTCAATAAAAGTTGGAATGCCACTTGCTACAAAAGACCAAGCGCCTGTAACACTTCCAGGATTTATTAGCAAAATCCCATTTTTTGTTAAATAAACCTCTTCTTTATGAGTATGACCAGAAACCAGAATATTATATCCTTTCTCTTGGGCTAGCAGTTTTAATTGATCATGATCTCCACGGGGACTAATTTGGGCTCCATGAGTTAACCCAAGCATGATTTTATCATTATCTTCAAAAGAGATTTCTAACTTCTGATATGTGGGAGATTCCCGATTTCCATAGTAGTAATCCATGTTACCGATTACTTGAAAAACATTTTTTATTGTTTTTTGATTTAAGAAATCAATCAGTTCAGGGAATTTGATTAAATCACCTGTGAAAAATGTATAATGAAAATTCTCTTCTATTGTTAATGTATTCAGTTTTTCATATATTTGTTGAGGTAGATCCCTTACACGATAGGGTACATGTGCATCTCCAATACATAGTATTCTAACCATAGTTATAGATTATCTAGTAATTTTATTTCTGGAATCTTGGACTAGAATCCAGAAGTTTTTAATCATATCTTCTAAGCTAGGAAATGTTGGTATATTGTGGTCAGCCATATATCGTGATACTTTCTGTACTTCTTTAACTTCACCAATTAACCAGAAGAATATTGGTTTAGAAACATGATTGATGCTATTAACTATTTGCTTATAATTAGTGAAACTTCTAAATTGACTTGAACAAAACATCATGTTTAGGATTCCTTCAATCTTTTCATCATTCAATAATAATTTATATACTAAAATCGTAATTTCTCCGGGATTCTTATTATTCATCATAGCTTTCTCCATTGCTGGCCAAATGTCTATGAGAGCAAATTTATTTGGAGGCATCCATTGAGGGAAAATGTCTACGAGTTTTTGATATAATTGATCTCCAAAATCAGGGAAATTTAATCCGTATTCAGAAGTCAGGTCTGCAACAATTGTACCCGCACCCCCTGAACCAGTTATTAATGAGAGATTTCCATCTTTTGGTAGAATTTTATTTTCACTATACATCATAGAAAAAGTACGAGCAAATTGAAATAATTCATGAAAATTTTTAGCTTGGATTACCCCCGATTGTTTAATGATAGCATTAATTAATTGTGAGTTCTCTGCTAACGTCCCTGTATGGCTTAATGTAGCTTTTTGTCCCTGTAGAGTTATGCCACCTTTTACAAGAATGACTGTTTTATCAGGTTTTTTTCTCAATTTCCTACACAGTTCTATAAAACGTCTTGGATCTTTAAATGATTCAAGATAAATGGCAATAACATTAACAGTAGGATCTTCTATGAAATATTCTAAAAAGTCAATTTCGCTTAAATCCATTTTATTTCCTATTGAAACTGAATATCTGATACCTAAATTCGGATATTTCTCCATCATATATAATAGATATCCACCATTCAGCATACCAGATTGGCTAATTATAGCAATATTACCTCTCTTATATTTGTAAAATACTGCAAAACTAGTAAAAAATCCACCTCTAAAATTGTCTTTTGAATCACTATCCCCATCTATCCGAGTAAGACCCATACAATTTGGACCTAAAATACGGATTTTTGAAAAATTATCTGTAATTTTTTGGATTTGGTCTCTTAATACAAGACCTTTCTCACCCACTTCTTCAAATCCTGAAGCTTCAATAATAGCTCCTTTAACTCCTTTTTGAATACATTCTTCTAATATACCAGGAATTATCTGGTTTGGAACATAAAATACTGCAAGATCAACTTCTTCCCTAATATCCAAAATCGATTTCTTGAATTCTAAACCAAATAATTCTCCCTCTGAGTTAGGATTAATCGGGAAGATTTTACCTCCAAAATTGTTAGTAACAAGATTATCTACAATCCGGTGTCCTCCCTTTGCAAAATTTTTAGATGCTCCAATTACAGCGACAGATCTTGGATTTAAAAACAAATCAATAATTTTATTATTTGACAAAATTATACCAGTTTCTTATTCTTCTTGTTTAGATTTCATTATATTTTTTATATTCTCTTTGAACAAATTGATATAATTCTTTAGCATTTTCATCTTCATTAAAATGCTTTATGACAGGTGCTAGAAATTGGTTAAGGTATTTAACTATTGCTAATTTTAAATCAGGTGGATTTAATTTACCTTCACTAAAGTCTTTTTCCAATTCCTCGTACGAGCTATAACTAATATTTCCACCATATTTTTCTGGGCGCTCAACTTCAACGTTATCTACAAGTTCAAAAATGATGTACTTGCAGTACTCTAAAACGGGGTTTTCCTTAATTTGTTTAGGTGGACAGTACGCTTTATTTATCTTACGTTTCACATCTTCCGGAGAATTGAGCATAAATATTGATGAATCTGGATCAGATTTAGACATCTTTATCTTTATAGTTTTTTCAATACCAGTCAGATCTGTGGGTGGAGGTTTATTTAATCCCATTAGCATATGATGATGAATTGC
>JAEOTW010000104.1 GCA_016839655.1 Promethearchaeota archaeon
CAGGCAATTATCATTATGTTTAGTCATTTTACATGGATTACCTTGTATTTCCATATCTTGACGGCAGATACAATTAACTTTTACAAAAGGACCTTGACTTTCTTTTATGATTTTTTTTACATTATCAAATGGGGCAATAAAATTTTCTGGTACAATATTTATATCAACTGGAATAATACGCATCTGATTATAATTTGTAGGGTTAGCTTTTGCACCCCAAATTTCACCAATATATTCATATAGGGCATCTAAAAAGTCTTTTGTAAGTCTATTAACTTGGAATTCATATATACCGATTATCAATGCTGCGATGCCATAAAATTTCCTTTTTCCCTCTCTTTTAGACATGATGGACCCTTTTTTTGCCATGTTATCTAAAATTTGTTCTAATTCTTCTAAAGTTATTCCTGTATTCTTGATTCGTTTATAAATTTGATCTAATGGCTCAATATCTCTATACCATCCGAATTTTAAAAATGTAGCGATTTTTGCTTCTTCAGGTGTAAAAAGGTGTTTTAGAACTCGGATATCTGAACCAGATTCAGCGCGAGGGAATCCAATTGGCATTTGATCAAGATGTTCCTGCAATTTTCTATAAATCTCATCTTCAGTCAATATTTATAACTCACCTTTTAATACTTTTTTCTTTTAAATTGATTTTTCTTTGCATGATTTTATCAAATAATTCATCCATTGATGGAAAAGGGGTAAATTGTCTTTCCCTTTTTAGCATCCTAATAGCTTCTGAAGGACATTTAGCAGCACAATTTCCACATCCTATACAGCGTTTTCTTTTTATTGAAGAAATATCATCTTTAAGCTTTATTGCTTTCATGGGACATATCTCTACACATGTCCCACAACCAGTGCATAAATCTGAATCCACTTCTGCATAAAAATTTGCTATTACTACGTCAGCGGGATTAGGCAATAATTTATATTTCGATAGGTTTTCACAACAGCAGCTACAACAACTACAAAGGAATGAAAAAGTTTGTGAATTGTCTGGTTGCAATACAAGTCCTTCTTCTTGGTTTTTCTGCAAAATCTCGAAAGCTTCTTCTTTAGTTATCGATCGTCCCCTCCCTTGATCAATAGTTAATTGAGCAATTACACCCGATGCCATACAAACTTCTCTTCTATCAGTAACTTTGCATGGATCTCCTAAGATATCTTTTAGTTGCCTGCACACACAATTCATTATTGCGAAGGGACCTTCTGATGATTCAAGAACTTTAGTAATATTGTCATAATTACTAACATTATGTTCGAGTTCTATACTTTTTTCAACTGGAATCGTACGTATTTGAGCAGCTTTCACTTTAAATGCTTCTGGTAAATATCCTTGGACATAATAATCTTCAAAATCTTTAATAAATTCCTTCGTAAGGTTATTAACTTGAAATTCGAACATACCCACCGCAAGAAGAGCATTTCCATAATATTTTTTTCCTCCCTCTTTTTTACTCATTATTGAGCCATTTGAAACCATCTTATCTAAGATCATTTCTAACTCATTAAGGGCGATTCCAGTTTCTTTTGCTCGCTCAAAAATAATATCTAATGGTTCTAAATCTCTATCCCATCCAAATCTTAAAAATCTAGCAATTTTTGCCTCATCGGGCGTAAAAAGATGTTTTAGTAAACGTATATCTGCACCCGATTTAACAGCGGGGAATCCAATTGGCATTTGATCAAGATGTTCCTGTAATTTTCTATAAATGTCAGAATCTTCACTTAAACTTTTAGTAGCCATATTTTATTCAGTTTAATATTATTTAATTTACAAATAATTTATTGTATGTAAGTCTATTGTTAAATATTTTTTAATCTAATCATCTCTATTTATTATATGTTCTGGATATGGTTTAATATTTTTCAGTGATTTACGTAGAAATAAGGGATACAATCTCAATTCCTCTAACTGATTAAGATTAACCCATTTAAAAATTAGTTCAAGTTCTTTTCCATAGCGTTTATCACTTTCAAACCCCATCTCAGTTTCTCTTCCATAAAAAGTATCATTTTCAAAAACCTGTTTGGAA
>JAEOTW010000002.1 GCA_016839655.1 Promethearchaeota archaeon
CCTCGAGCAGAATCTGGCTCAGATCTTCGATTATTAAAACTTCTCTTTACTCTTGAAGAAGCAAAAATAGCTCAATTCCTAAAATTTGGATGGTATAAAGATCTTGAACCATTAGATAGAATTTATGTACGAATTGAGCATACAGGGATTCCTTTGGCAGAATTAGAAAAACAATTAGATATTATGGCACAAAAGGGTTCAATTACGCATAAAAAAGAAGGGAATACGAAATTTTATGGTAATACAGCATTAATAATAGGAATGTATGAAAATCAAGTAAACAAACTCACAAAAGAGTTTTTAGATGCATTTGATGAGTATATGAGCGAAATTTGGGGAGAAAAAGCTAACCCCACACAATACAATCAAATCCGTATTATTCCTGTTGAAATAGATGTTGTTCCAGAGCATTTTATAGCCCCTTTTGATAATGTAAGAAAAGCTATAGAAGAAAGTCAAGGACCGTTTGTGAAAATAAATTGTATTTGTCGCCAAGAAATGGAATTCCGTGGAAAACCCTGTAAAATGACAAATCATAAAGATAATTGCCTAGGAATTGGAGAAATTGCTCAACAGACTATTGATCTAGGTTGGGGTACGCAAATTAGTAAAGAAGAAGTTTTTAAATTAATACGCCAAAATCAAGAAGAGGGTCTGATTTTTCGGCCGAATAATGCTCAAAATTTTGATTTTATTTGTAGCTGTTGCTATTGTTGCGACGGAGGTATTAGCAACTTATTAAAGGTACCAGATCCATATAATTATGCAATTTCAAATTACTACGCTGAAATAGATCCTGATATATGCACAGGATGTGGAACGTGTATTGATCGATGCCAAATGAAAGCAATTACTCAAATTGACGATATCTCCTTTATTGAAAGAAAAAGATGCATAGGTTGTGGTAATTGTATTGCTAAATGTCCTTCTGAAGCTATTATGCTTCGAAAAAAAGAAGAGCAACTTATACCTCCTCAAACTATGGAAGATCTTTATGAAAAGATTCTTAAAGAAAAAATTAAATTAAGAGAACAAGGACAAATTTGAAGTTAATGATATTTATTTTTTTTAATTTATGTTGAAAAAATGTCATATATGCGGAATGATTCGTTCAACAAAAGATCTAGTACTATTAGGAGATGGAAAATATATTTGTTTTTCATGTTGGAATGATATCAATCGAGAAAAAACCAAGAAAAAGTGAAATTTGTCTATGACTCATACTTGGTTAATCATAGGACACTAGAAAAGTGTATTTTTCAAGATCAAACTTCTTTATCTTTATATCATCTTTATTTCTTTTTCTTGGAGCGAGAGGTATTTTAATTACTAATTTATAGTTTTGTAAATAAAAATTATTATAAAAAACATTTTTAAATTTATCCCAATCAATAAACTTTTGAATTAAGATTTCCTTATCTTCTATTACGGGGATTAGAGACATGTTCTTATAAGTAACTTTTATATAATTTAATAAACTCTGAAAATTGCAAAATTTTCTTTTGCTAACCCTTTTTTCATTCTGGATTAATTCGAAAATAACAATAAGTAGTTATTTCTGAATAATCGCTTAAAACTGGTACCATTATAATATAAGAGATTGAATATTTAAATGTTTCTCTAATGCTTTTTAAAGCAAAATTTACTTTTTGCCTTTAATTTTTAGTTTGCCATTAAAGAATTGTTTTAATCCATGTGTAAGCTTCATAAAATAAGGATTTAAATTATATTTAAGTTTAAGAATTCAAAGAAAAAACATTATTCTAGAATTAATATCTGATCTATCGATAGATTTTAAAGATCTAAATCTATTTGTTTTAAAAGAAATCTCAAAGTTTAATATGAAAACTGGGTTTTTTCGAAAAATTTTATGGATTAACCTTACTGAAGAGAAATTTGAAGAAGAATCATTATCTGAAAGATATTATCATCAATATCTTGGAGGATATGGGTTAGCCGCTAAATTAATTTATGATAACATGCCTGCAAAGGTTGATCCAATAAGCCCTAATTCCATTTTTGGTTTTTTTCCAGGATTGTTGACAGGGACTCCCGCTCCATTTTCAGGAAGATATATGGTTGCTGGCAAATCTCCATTAACAGGGACCTGGGGAGATGCTAATAGTGGAGGAACTTTTGGCCCAGAAATAAAAAAATGTGGATATGATGCAATTCTTCTTAAAGGAGCTGCAAATGAACCAAAATATATCTCGATAATTGAAGATACAAAGGAGATCATAGATGCTTCAAGTATTTGGGGATTAGATATTAACAGTGCCGAATTAAAATTGAAAGAAAAACATGGAAAATTCATAAAAACAGCAGGAATTGGAAGAGCTGGGGAAAATATCTCAAAAATTTCTGGAATTGCTAATGATAAGGGAAGAATTGCCGCTAGAGCTGGATTAGGAGCAATAATGGGGGCAAAAAAAGTGAAAATGCTTGCTCTAAAGGGTAATAATAAAATTGACATATATAACAGGGATAAATTTTTGGAATTAGTAAAAATCTACAATGAAAGTGGTACTCATCATGAAGCAAGTAAATTTATCCGTTCAATTTTAAAAAATGTCCCGAATTTGGCAAAAGCTATTCGTAGATTTAGAATAGGGTTTGCTGGGCCTCCTAAAATGATTAGAGAGATTTATAAATCTTTTGGAACTAGCGTAGCAAACACAATTTCTACAGAAACTAACGATTCTCCAATTAAAAATTGGGCGGGGATAGGTATGTATGATTTTCCATTTAAGAAATCCAAACACCTGTCGGCAATAAATATCCAAAAATATAAAATACGGGACTATGGGTGTTTTAGTTGTCCAGTTCAATGTGGGGGAATATTAAAAGTTCCTGAATTAAATTTAGAAGAAACTCACCTCCCTGAATATGAAACTTGCTGTTCCTTTGGTGCTCTCTTGCTTAATGATGATTTACTATCTATCATTGAGATTAATGAATTATGCAACCAAGCTGCTATAGATACAATATCCACAGGGGCAACTATTGCATTTGCAATCGAATGCTTTGAGAATGGAATATTATCTAAAGATGATACAAATGGATTAGAATTAACATGGGGTAATTCAAAAGCTATTGTTGAATTAGTAAAAATGATAATAAACCGAGAAGGGATTGGGGATATTTTAGCTGATGGAAGTAAAATCGCAGCAAATAAGATAGGGAAGGGATCCGAAAATTTCACAATGACTTCTTTAGGTTCTGAAATTGCTATGCATAATCCACGAATATTTCCTTCATTAGCTTTTACATATGCTTATGATCCGACACCAGGAAGACATACTGCAGCAAGTATTGATTTTGTAGATATTGGGCCAATAAATAAGTTTCAGAAAGGCTTTAAATTACCTAGAGGATGGAAAAGAAATGAGAGTAGAAAAATTGAAGGACAAAAATTAGTTGCTTCCTTTCATCAGGTCCTAAGCAGTGTTGGGTTATGTCTTTTTTCAACATTATTTGGTCCTTATCCTTTTATCGATCTTATAAATAATTTTACTGGATGTAATATAACTGTTGATGATCTAATAACAATTGGATTAAGAATTCAAACATTGCGACAAGCATTCACTTTACGTGAAGAAGTAGATATTGCTAATAATCGATTGCCAGGAAGAGTAACTGGTCATCCTCCAGATAAAAGAGGACCAACAAAAGGTATATCAGTTGAGTATGAAGAGTTTTATAAAGGTTATTGCAGAGAAATGGGTTGGAATCCTGAAAATGGATATCCATTAAAAGAAACTCTTAAAGATCTAAATTTGGAGTTTGTTATAAAGGATTTATATTAAAGCCATATTTCCTTTATAAACATATTAATATGTACTTAGATTGAAACAAATTAAACTTATAAAATGTCAAAATTAGAACGAACTGACTTGAAATCCTTTATTAAGCATAAATTTATTAAAGAGACAGAAAAAATAAGAGGAAAACATTCTCCCATTTCTGAACTTGTCGATAATGTACCTAAATCTTTAAAAGTGGAGAAGATGTATGATTTGAGTAAAAAAGACAAATATTCCTTCTTGCTTATTACTAGAAATTATTCTAAGAAGCCCAAATTAAGGTACTTTTTAGCTATGTCATTAGCATATAATAGTTCTGATTTATTAGTTCAATTTGCTAGAGATTTTGCTCTTAAAGATAATTTAAAACTAGTTCAATATTCAGTATTTCCAAAAACCTTAAGAATTCAATTATTATTATTAAAGGAACTGAAAAAAATTGAAGACTATGCAAATTCTATCAATAATTTGAAAGCATATAGAAAGGAATTTCGTAGCACTTTATTAAAAATAAAGAATTTAATAGAAAATAAATAATTTTTAAGGAGAAATATAATAATAATATTTATTACAAATTTGATCTCAGAATCCGAATTACTTTAAATATAGAAAAAGGTTTAATTAAATGTCATTTAGAGAAAATACTGTGAAGATTGTATCGACTTTAGGTCCAGCTTCGAGTTCAAAAGAAATGCTTAAAAAACTCATTAATGTAGGAGTTGATATTTTTAGACTAAATTTTTCACATGGAACTCATGATGAAAAGAAAGAATTGGCAGCAAGAATTAGAGAAGTGAGTGAATTAACAAAACATACAGGAATTTTGGCTGACATTCAAGGACCAAAAATTAGAGTCGGACAGTTTAAAGAAGATCAAGCTTACAGTTTAGGGATTGGTCAAAATGTTAAAGTCTTTGAAAAAGAAATAGAAGGTGATCAAGAGCAATTTTCAATTCCATTACCCGGTTTTCTTAAATCAATTCGATTAGGGGATGTTTTTTTTGTAAATGATGGAATTATTAAAATCAAAGTCATCAAAAAAGAACAAGATCACATTGTAGGAGAAGTTCTTGCAGGAGGATTGATTAGTAATAGGAAAGGAGTCAATATTCCTAGTGGTGAATTATCTCAAAAAGTCCCTACTGAAAAGGATGTAAAAGATCTTGAATTTATTGCAAAAATTGATCCAGAATATGTAGCCATCTCATTTGTAGCAGGAGGAGATGATGTCCTACATGTAAAAAGAATACTTGAGAATTATGGGAATTCTAATATTAAACTGATTTCAAAGATAGAACGTCCTATAGCACTGACTAATTTTGATGAAATCTTAGAAGTAAGCGATGGAATCATGGTTGCTAGAGGAGACCTAGGAGTTGAAATTGATCCAGATAAAGTACCCCTATGGCAAAAAGAAATGATTTATAAAAGTAATCGTGAAGGGAAACCAATTATTGTAGCGACTCAAATGCTTGAATCAATGGTTACCAATCCCATTCCCACAAGAGCAGAAGCTAGTGATGTGTATAATGCGGTTATGGATGGAACGGATGCTGTGATGCTCTCAGCAGAAACAGCAGTAGGAAAATACCCAATAAATGCTGTTCAATATATGAATCAAATATCAAAAACTGCTACTGAAAATATGCCCAAAAGGATTCCAGATAAATATGATTCAGATAGACTTACTCATACTCAAACTTTAGGACACGCTATACATGCGTTAGCAAAAGAAATGCAAGAATTAAATTTCAGAGGTAAAATTCTCGTAGTTTCAAGGAAAGGATTTGGCGCTCGTATGATTGCAAAATACCGACCTCCATTACCTATAATTGCCATGACACCATTCAAAAGAACAGCAAGAGAGTTAAGTTTAGTCTGGGGAGTACACCCTGTTCATATAGATAATGTAGATTTCTTTAATATGGATGCTGAAGAAATAATTGAGCAATCTGTCAAACTTGCTGTAGATTATAAGTTATTAGATGAGAATGAACATGTAGTAATTTTATTAGTTTCAAGAAAATTTGAAAGACGAGGAAATCTGGTGGGACTTTATTACGTGGGTGAGATTCTTGAATCTGTCTCGAAATAACTAATAATTTTTATTATTCCATTATTGTCTATTTTTATTTTTAAATTGATGAGAAATTAAATTCGATTTTTTTTAGAAAACTCTAGATATTAATAGGTTAATGAATTATTTATAAAACAAAATACTATAAACTTAATTTAACACAGAAAGGTTTGAGGTAAGAAATATGAGTGAAGAAGTTAAAAAAACTGAAGAATGGAAACACGCATCATGGGTATCATTTCTAGGAATGATTGCTTGGATAGTAGGAATAGCTAGTGGTGCCATTGAAATATTATGGGGTTTATTTAGTTTACCACTTGTTGTATATGGATTCGCAACTCCAGTTTGGTGGATTATCAGTGGAATTATAGCTATAGTATTATCCTTCTTTATTATCCTACCTAAGTTTTCAACTAAATGCTCTAAAAAAGATTGGGATTCTCTTTATAATTGGACAGTGACTCTAGGAAATATTAGGTTCCCATGGATGCTTATATGGGGGGCAATAATGAGTACATTTGGATGGGGATGGGGTGGTGCTACTATATTAGTCCCCGCATTTGTCTTGTTATTTGCTGGTCCAAAACCCTATGAATGGAAAACCCAATAATAGTCAATATTTTTTTTTTTTTTTTTTTTATTTGTCAATAAATTTTTGGACTATTTTTATATTAATACAATCTCACTTTTTTTTTTCATGGAATAAAATAATATCATCTGCATTTTTATGTATAATTCTCTCAAGAAACATAATAATAAGATATATACTGGTATGAAAGTAGGCTTCTCTCATCATTGGAACTATACAAATGGTAAATGGTATGAGACTAAAAAAGAGCCTGATAAGTGGATTTTCAAATTTGATAGTTTGAAAACAAGAATTAATAATGCTCCTATTAATACTGGTGCTAGTATCAACAGTAAATTTCATTGGTATATAATCGCCGATCAAATTGCTACTAAAATTGATGAGAATTCATACATGACTTCAATGAAAGGTGTTAAGTATAAGATTGGCCATAAAAGACCTTATTGGAAGACTTTTAGTTATAATTATTCCGAACAGCTCTCATATAAAGAAAGAGTAATAAAATTATTAGAAAAAATTCTAAGTGAACTAAAAGGAGAATAATTATTAACTAATCTCTCCAGTCTTTTGAGAATTTAAATATTTAATAATAATTAGATCTTTCTTTTCGTTAAGTATTTTTCTATCATTACGATGGATAATTATCTGTTGTATATCTGTCTTTAAAATTGGAGAATTATAGCTTTCCTTGAATACAATAAAATCATTTGAATTTGTGGAAAATTTTGTTAGTTGAAATTTATTGATTCTTCCTATTCTGCTTGTTAGTATTCCTGATTTATAGTCTCGAAATACTACTTCACATAATAATTCTTCAGGTTTTTTCATAAAAAGAATTCTAGTTGAGAGTATTTAAAGAAAAAGTTAAAATTGTTCATAATGAACAATATCAGTAATAGGATTTCTCTCTTTTACTTCTCCCTTAGGTTTAATTGGATAACCTAAAGGTGTTAAACCCATTACTTTATATTTTTTTGGGATGTTTAATATCTTTTTAATTTTTTCCTCATTAAACCAGCCAATCCAACATGTTGCTAAGTCCTCAGCAGTAGCAGCAAGAATTAAATGCTCAAAACAGATTCCAAAGTCAACACCATAATATTTCTCACCACTTTTATTTGTTCCTGATCCCGCTGGAGAGATTAATCCTACAATAAACATTGATGCATCTGTAAACTTCGTTTCCTGTCCAACCGCTTTCCATACAGCTTTTACATTTTCAGGTTCTTTAACAACAATATAATGTACTCCTTGCATATTTGCCCATGTTGGAGCTAACCTAGCAGCTTCTAAAATCCTTTCAACTTTCTCTTCTTCAGGTATTTCAGGTTTATATACTCTGAAGGACCTTCTTTTTTTTACTACTTCGTAAAAATCCATATCAAATCTCAATAATTGTTAATTTTTTTATTAACAAATATTGCTTAAGTATTGAAATTTTCCATTTTCTAAAATAAGATATAAAAAATCCTTTGATTTAACTTAGTCTAATCATCAATCATTCTATTATGTCCTTTTGGACAAATTCCATATGTACAATCATAAAAACCATCATCATACTCTTCTCTAGCGTCGTAATGCTCCCAACAATAAATTTTATCACATTCGGGGCAATAAGCATCCAAACCTTCATATCCATGGTGTTTTTTCATAAAATTATGAACACCTAATAAATTTCTTTTAATCAAAAGTTCAAATAATTCATATGCCAGTTTAATGCTCATTGATCGTTCATGAGTGATCCCTCGATAAACTAATGCTTCTTTTTCATCAAATCTTCCATATCCAATCTTATATTTAACAGCAATCTCACCACACTCAGAACAAGGGAGATGATATTCTAAATCAGAGATGGTTATAACTTTCTCAATTTTCTTTACAGTTTCTTTTTTATTTAATAGATTCTCATACACATGCCAAAAAGCATCCCAACAATCCTTAAAAGCATTCTCTACTTTAATTAAAAGATCTAATGATTTGTTATTCTCAAAAATTTTCAGTTCACTAATAATTTTCGATAGTATATTCCTAGCAGCATATAAGTAATTTTTTGAACTGGAAATCTCTTTTTTGCTTAATTTAAGATTCGGGTTTAATAAATCCAAAGCAGAAAATACATTATAATAAAATTCTTTTACATCTGATATCCACAATTCTTTAGTTGTATCATCTAATTCTTTGAGATAATTAAGATAATTAATAATTTCTTCTTGAATCTCTTCAATCTTAATAAAAAGATCTCTAATATTCAATATGTTTTCTTTCATGGGGATTATAATTTAATCCTATTTATTTATCTAAAGAATTTTTTATAGAGTTTTGCTTTCATCAGTAGCATTAAATAATTTTGTTCCACATCCAATACATTCTTTTTCGAACCAGGAGTATGGATGATTACAGTTGGAGCATAGCCATCGTTCCTCCTGTTGTTTTAACCACTCTTGAATACCAATTTCTTTAATTATTTTTAAACTATTCAGAGCTACTTTATGGTGAGCTAAATTCCGGCTTTCAAATCTCTTTATATTTTCACATGGAAATTCAGGACAATTGTTGCAAAATTCAAATCCTTTAGATTGAGCACAAATCCGAATTCGACATCCACGACAGTTTTCAAATACATATTCACCCTTACATCCATAACATTTAATTTCTTTGTCATCAAGTGAGCTAACCCAATCTTCTGGTATAATTTCATTTCGGTTTTGTTTGTAAGCATTCATAATGAAACAAGCACCACAATAAAGTCCACAGTAGGCATCATATCGAAACTTCATTATAAATCATTTTAAAATATTAATCAAATAATTAGAAGATAATACCTTTGGCTTTTAAATAATCTATTAGGACAAATTTAATTCTTGATATAATGAATTTTCGAATTATAAATTTAAAGTCAAGATTCTTTATTCTTTAATATACTTTTAGCCTATTTTTTAATAATTTTTAGAACTAATCAATAAATACAATGCAAATGATTTACTAATAAGTACATATTTAAAAATTAAAACTAAAAAGGCTTGTTGAAAAATGAATAAAAAAGAATACTTGCAGATTTTTAATCTTATTGGGTTTATTGCAACAGTGATTGTGAATTTTTTAGCTGTATTACTACCAATTGGAGGAAATACTACTCAAGAATTATCTGATGCTATCCCTAATTTGTTTGTTCCAGCAGGAATAACTTTTTCAATTTGGACTTTTATTTATATCTTTTTAGGATTGTTTTCTATTTATCAGATTAGAGATATAACTAAAAAAGACAAAATTGAAATGAAATTTATCGATGATATCGGATATTTTTTTATTATCGGAAGTTTATCGAATATTATATGGATAATCGTATGGCATTATCAACTAGTTCCAGTCTCTTTAATCTTTATGATTATTCTATTGATTTCATTATTACTTATTTATTTGAAATTAAATATAGGGAAATCGGAAGTTTCTAGAATCGAAAAAGTTGCTGTACATATACCATTCAGTATATATCTAGGTTGGATAACTGTTGCAACAATAGCTAATGTTACCGCAGTACTAGTAGTTCTTGGAGTGGAAGGTTTCGACTTATTGGCGGTAATTTTGACTATTTTAGTAATTGCTGTGGCAGTGACAATAACATATGCCATGCTTTTATTACGAAAAGATTATGCCTATAGTGTAGTTATAATTTGGGCATTACTAGGGATTTTCATTAAACAATTCATTGCCTATTCAGTTATTGGAATAACAGCGTTGATTGGAGCGATATTAATTCTAGTAGGAATTGTATATATTATTATTCGAGAGAAAGTATTACGTAAATAATTTTCTTTTTTTTTTTTTAAAAATAATCTGAGACTTTAACTCTGACTATTTCATTAATTTCATATTTTTTATCAAAAATTTTTTCTATATTCAATTTTCTTATATTTTGAGATTTTTTAAGTAATAGATAGGGTAAATGGAAGCCGTACCGAACTTCTAGTTTAGATATGATCCATTTTAAGGGGATTTCAATTATATCTGGATCATCTATTGCTTCAGCTAGAACTACTTTACAATATGTTGTAATAATTGAATTAATTTCTGCTGTGCATGATACACTTAAGTGTTTATCTGTAAAGCGTGCTAATTTATAACCCTTAACATCCATACATAAAATCTTATAATTAGGTATTTTACTATAAACAGCACTTCTTTTATCTTTATAATACTTGTTATATCCTAAATAATTATAATCAGACTTTTTATGCTCAAAGAAAGGTGCGAAATGAAGTGCATAAGGAGGATCGATTATTTTCCTTCCAGATACATTCATATAATAAATTCGCCCTCCATATAAAGAATGAACTCGTTTCTCCATCCCCAATACGCCTAGACCCTCTTCATTTCGAGGATTCTTCTCATATGAAACACATGTTCCATGACCATTAAAGATCCATAATGTGTATATGTCTTTATGAGAATAGCTTTTTGTTCGTTCAATTAATTTTCTTTTACTAATTTGAGAGTTTTGGCATTCTATAGCAACCTTCTTTCCATTTTCTAATTCGAAATATACATCTGCGATTTGATCTCCTATTCTTAGTTCAATTTTTTTTAAAGAAATTTGATTAAATTTTGGAAACATCATATACCAATATGCTTTCATTGTCTTGTGCTCTATAGTTTCCGGTTCAAAGCAGTAATTCCTATTTCCTTTATGTAAAAAACAATCCAAGTCTGAATTATAAAATATGGGTTTTTTACAAATTGTACATAGCCATGTATAATTTTGAGAATCAGAAGGCAAACCATCTAATACATTGAAAATCTTTCCTAACTCAAAATTAAAAGCATGAATTATTTTCGTGTTTTTTTCCATTTCAGATCAAAATTAATTGAAACATAGGGATTTTTATATAGATATCACAAATCGGCTATTTAAACCTAAATCTTATTGTATTCTCCTATCAAATCAAGAAATAATTTAAGAAATTGAAGTAGACTAGAAATTTTTTGCACCGTTGATATTTAAAAATCAATATAATTTTCTAACATCTATGACAGAAATTCAAAACAAAGAATTAGAAAACATTATATCAAATTCTTCCAAAATCGATCCTTTGAAGTATATTGATGGTCCTAAGAAAAAAATTTCAATCCAGAAAAGTAAAATTCAAGTTAAATATCAACATGGACCAAAAATCTATAGGCAAGGAGATATTTTGTTCAAGAAAATAGAAAAACTCCCTAATCAATTGAAAGAAAAATCCGACAATGTTGTAGCTGAAGGGGAAGAAACAGGTCATGCCCATGTTCTTGTTAATGGTGCTTTGTTCGAATTATTAAATTCAGAAAACCTCTATATAAAATCTGAAAAAAGTACAAGAATCATTCATGATGAGCACCTCCCAATAAAATTAGAATCAGGAAATTATCATGTGATAAGACAAAGAGAATATTTAGGCCCGGGACTACAAACCCGGATTGTTAGAGATTAAATTTATAATACAAAAAGATAGTTTCATATGACAGATGCAGAATACTATACAGATTTACATGAAAAAAATAAGAAATACTTGGAAAGTCTAGATTTAGATGTGGTAGCTAGGGGACCTACTAGAATTATCGATAGAGATGGAGAGAATTTATTAATAGAATTCACCAAGAGAAGCGCAAATAGGATAACTACTTTTCGATATGTGAGAGTCAAAGATTCTTCAACTGGAAAAAAAGTTTTTTTAAGTGTTCCCAATAAAATGAGTTCATGTCGACAAGCAATCTCATGGACTTTTGGGCTTAAACCCTCTGATTACGATCTATTATTTGAAACTTAATTTTTTATTTAATATTTCAAATTTTTTGGAATTTTTAACGCATCATGGTTGAGACAACTTCTATTGTTGATTATTTTTACCAAAATGGGTATATTAATAACAAAAATTCATCTGATTATTTAGAACTCTTTCATGATCTTGTTATTCAACTGATTAATAATGAGAAGTATGGAGAATTAGTAGATTTATGCTATGATGTGATTTCGTTTGATCCTAACCTCACTCTTATACCAAAACTCGTTTATACTTTGATCAATCTTCAAGCAAACAAAAGTGCAGTTGATTTATGTGAATTATATATAAAAAATAAAAAAAATGATGATATTTTCTATGATGCTATTAATGAGTTTTTAAAATATGATAACTTTTCTGGAGCAATTGATTTATGTAGGATGTACCTAAGGATTAAACCAGATGGTAATCTAGGATTCATCCGTACGATGATATTAGCCTCACTTAAAAAAGGTATGAAATACCCTAATATATTTGATTTGGTTGAAGAACTTTTAGAAATAAACCACGGGCTTAAATTTATTTATAGTCTGATTCATTCGATGTTAGAGATACAGAATTATACTGCAGTTATTAATATAATTAAATTAGTTTTAAATTCTAACTCTAAAGAAAAGCTTACATTATTAAATATTGTTAATATTCTGTTTGAAAATGGAAAACACATAGGAGCATGGGAATTATGTAAAAAATTTCTGAAGATCTATCCTTCTTCCATGGATGTGTTAATTTTATATGGAAGAATCCTCACAAAAAGAGGTAGATATCAAGAATCACAAAATCTCTTAAATTCAATTTTAGGACAACTATCATCTTCCGCACCTAAATCAAAAAGCAAAATCCTTAATTCAATTGGTTGGAATTATATCCAGCAAGGAGATTGGAAAAAAGCTAGTAATCCTTGTATAAAATCAACGAAATTAAATCCACAATTCCCAGATTCATATAATAATTTAGGTTATATTTATTTTAAAAAGGGGTATGTTGAGAAAGGGATAAAACTCGTTAAGAGAGCAATAAAATTAAACCCAAATCTCTGTCAAACATGGGTTAATCTTGGAAAAATCCACCTTGAGCTACGAAATTATTATGACGCGTTTCAAGCATGTTATAGATGTCTTTCTATTAATAATCAGCATCAAGAAGGGATTTCTCTTTACAAAAAGTTATCAGATAATCCTGATATAAAAATACTTAGTTTTCTTATACCTAAAATGATACAATTGGGGTATAGATGTGTATTTGATTCTCTAAATGAGACAATATTCCCAAATAAATTGCTAAAAAATAATAGATACATAGTGTATTCTAAAGAATTTTTAAATTTCTTGAAAAAAGTTAGATTAGCACAGATGTACTTAAATGATTTTGTTGCTATTTACTGCTGGTTACCGAAGTGCGAAAGTTGTGGAAATTTATTAAAAATTTACGGTGAAAGACTTAACTATAAAGACGGTTCTAAAACAAAAATGTATCGTTGTCAGAATTGTGGAAAAGAAAAAAGAAGTGTTGAGCAAATGGATAATCAAAACGTACATTACTTAAAATTGCGAGTTATCTTAGAATCTCCTCTAAAAGGCTACGATAACAAAACCCAATTTTATTCCAAATTAGATTATGAAAGCATTTTTATCACCTATTCTACTATAAAGGTTATTCAAAACAATCTAAATTCTAATGGTTCAGAATTAATTGAAAATATAAAAAAAGCAGCGCTTTTATATGGGGAAGATATTCAAAAAAAGAGTAATAAATCTCTAAGCGTATAAAAAATATTCACTCCGTTCAATTTAATAATTAAATTTTATATCATATTGTATAGTAGTTCTTAAATCCAATTTCTTAATATTATTAAAAATAAAATATATTTCTCGAATAGTATGGCAAATAACCTAACATATATTGATTTCTTTCCTTATCATACATATCGCTCAGAACAGCAAGAAATTATCCGTGAAATAGAATTATGTGTTCGTTTAAAAAAAAATGTACTATTAGTTGCACCAAGTGGAGCGGGGAAAACTGTTACTGCTCTAAGCGCCATACTTCCTCATACTTATGAAAAGGAACTGAAGATTATATATTTATGTAGAACTCATACTCAATCTGATAGAGTTATTAATGAGTTGAAAAAAATTCATTCTTCAAAATTAGAAATAACAGGATTGTCTCTGAGGGGAAGAAGTGAAATGTGCTTAAATTCTTCCCTATTAAATTCAAAGCTTTCTCCTTTGGACGCAATGTTAACGTGTTCAGACCTAAGAATCAGTGAATCGTGCAAGTATTTTAACAAACTTCATAATAATCGAAATCCGGAAGACTTTTCTCATTTTACAAGTCCACGAGATACCCAAGAACTAATTGAGTACTGTAAAGAAAAGGATTATTGTCCTTATTATTTTTGCAAGTATATTTTAAATAAAGCTCAAATTATTGTGTGTAACTTCCAATGGATGTTTAATCCTAGTATTCGTTTCCAAATTCTCAATTTGTTAGCAACTTCATTAGAAGACTGTATTGTGGTTATAGATGAATGTCACAATGTTGTAGATATGGCAACTAAAGTAAAATCTAATAAATTAACTCTCTCTTTTCTTATTTCATGCTCACAAGATCTAAAAAAAAATCAACTACCTTCTCAATATCCTAAGTTTGTACACTTCTTGATAGAAAATCTTAAGAAAAAGTGTAATGACCTTCCAACTTCTACAAGCATTAAATTAGATCCATTCGAATTTCTGAATAACATGTCTAAATCTTTAGAAATGAATATAGCTACTGAACTTGAAAGATTGGAGTTTTATTTTCAAAAATTACCAATAAAAACTAGGATTGATTTAAATAGAATACGAGTTTTAGCAAGGTTTTGGCAAAATTGGATTGAGAAATGCAAATCTGAAAGGTATTTCTTCTGTTATAATATAATTACAAAAAATAATGAAAAATCAATTTCTTTAGAGATGGTGGCATTGGAACCGCGTGAGGTGACAATACCGCTCTTTAGGCATACACATGCATGTATTAATCTTACTGGAACAGTGAATCCTTATATTTACAAAACTTTAACTGGGCTAGATAGAAAATATTCTGGATATAAAGAAATAATTGCAAATTCTCCTTTTCATAGTAAAAACATTAAAGCCTTGATAACTGAAGGGGTAAGCACAAAAATGAAAAAGAGAACTTCTATAATGTATAATAAAATGATTGAAAAAATCGAAGAGGTGATTTCTTGTACTCCTGCTAATGTTGCTATTTTTTGTGCTTCATATGAGATTTTGAAAGATTTAGTTTTAAATGGAGTGGAGGAAATTGTCAAATTACATGAAAAAAAATTAATTATTGAAGAGCCTGAAATGTCAGGGTCTAAAAATGCTGCATTGATAAAAAATTATAAAAATCTAGGAAAGTCTGGAAAAGGTGCTGTATTACTTGGCGTATGTGGGGGTAGAAACTCCGAAGGGGAAGATTTCCCGGGTAATGATATGAATTCTGTAATAATTGCCGGTATTCCTTACCATCTCCTTACACCCCAAGCAGATGCCCGAATAAATTATTATAATAAAGCATTTTATGGGCAAGGATGGCTGTTAGGTTATTTATACCCGGCGATGCAACGAGCAAACCAAGCTGCTGGAAGGCCAATCCGAAAAGAAAAAGACAAGGGTGCTATTATCTTTTTGGACTCTCGGTTTAAAACAAAAAAAAAATGGATTTCAGATTGGATAAGAAAAGAAATTGAAGTAGTTCCGGATGAAATTAACGCTATTTCTAAACATTTAAAAGGATTTTGGTTATAAATTCCCTCCTTAGGAGATCCACATTCAAATAAATATCTGTTGAAAAAGTAAAATATTTTACTTTTAAAGTCTAATCAAATGAATAAAATTTATTTTCAAAGACAATTCAAATAATATTATAAGAAGAAATTCTAAAAGTGTAATAGATAATGAAAAAAAGGAATATTGGATTTATTTTATTTGGAGTTGCTGGTGCTAATCTTGTTACACTCGCAATATCACTTATAGTTTTTCCTATATTATATCAACAATTAGGTATGCCCCTAGCTGCAGTTAGAATCGCTATAGCAACAATATTAATAACTAGTATAATTGTAATATCTGTCTTGGTCTGTGCAGGTATTATTGTACTTATTAAATTTTGGAATAGATAATTGATGAAAATCATGTACGATGTCATAATTAGTGGTGCTGGCCCTTCAGGTTCTCAGTGTGCAAAAGTGCTTGCTGAAGCCGGATATAAGGTCGCATTAATTGAAAAAAATGTGAATTGGCGGAAACCTTGTGGTGGTGCTACCCATTCTAGTGTTGTTGATCTTTACCCACAGCTGAAAAAATTAAACTATACCAAGATTCGTGGAGTTGTAATGTATTCAGCAAATTATCATAGGCTAGAGTTTAAAGGAGCCAGTAGTGAATATTCTATAATTATGGATAGATTAGAACTTGATAATATAATGAGAAACGCAGCAATCGATGCTGGAGCAGAGCTTATTGATAAACACATTTCATTTGACTACATCATGAAAAATCAAAAGAAAGTAGGTATAAAAACAAAGACTAAAAATGGCTCTGAAGAATTTTATGGAAAAATTATCATAGTAGCTGATGGAATGAGTTCTAAATTAGCAGTGAAATCAGGAATAAGGCCTAAATGGAATATTAATGAACTGGCTATTGGAAAATGCTCTATCATGGAGGGAAATCATGATTTAGATGAGGAAAATGTATATGTCTACTTTAAACCATATCAAGGATATGCTTGGATATTTCCATTAAACAAAAAGAGATATAATATTGGAATTTTTACTTTTGGGAAAGATAACTCAAAATATAACACACATAAAATATATCATGAATTTATAAATAATCCAAATGTTGAACAATACATTTCAAACTTAAATAATAAAACCATTTGGTCAAGTTCATATTCATTTCCAGCTGAAGGAGTATTGGAAAAAGGCCTTTATGATGATAATTTAATGATTATAGGAGATGCTGGAGGATTTGTTTCACCAATAAGTGGTGAGGGAATTCAAACCGCCGTTCTCTCTGGTAAAATTTCAGCAGAAACTGGTTTAAAGGCTTTACATGATGAAGATTATTCTAAAACAAGTTTTAAAGCGTATAGAACCAATCAAGAAATAAAGACTATTATTAGGAATTTCAAACAAAAATCTTCAATGATCAATTTCTTCTACGAGAATGACGGGAATAATTTAAATAAAATGCTTGAACTGGCTGATAGAGATTCAGTATTTAAGGAGCAAGTAGTAAATATGTTTGCCTTCGGAGAAATGCCTTCAAAAGACTTTATACAAAAATTATTGAGTAAATAAAAAAAAAATGGTAAAAAATAATAACTTCTAAGTAATTATTTATTCTCCCTAAATTATTACTAGAAATATTAGAATTAATGCTAAAACAAACATTTTAGCTATCACCTCTCATTAATAATTTTTAATTTATTTATTAGTAGATAGTAATCTGTCATAATGCTCAATTTGTTTATCTAAATTGTTTTTGAGTTTACATATATCAAAATTCTCATAAACTCTTTTCATGACTTTAATTTGAAAAGACCGACAATTTGCTGTAACCTTTTGAAGGATTTCTAAATATTCATAATAGCTCATATCGGTCTTTTCTTTAACTTTCATTTTTGTTGCCCTCCTTTTTTTGGTGTTCGCCATTTAATTATATTATAAATTTCGCTTTATAGTTTTTACAAGAGAACTTTTGGGGAAGTTCGAACTAAACGAGAAGCTCTAAAAATCGGTTCCTTTTATGGTTTAAAAAGTATAATTTGCTAATAATTTAAAAATTCTGAGGATGGCTTCTTTTCCATCGCCAAGCCCCTAGGAGGAATCCACTTAATGATATTACACACCCAATTATTGAGATAAATATTATTACGGTTATAGCATCAAAAAACGATTCCTCAAGCGTAATAGAGAATATCATAAGATTGACCGTTATCATTAGCATTAGAAAAAATAAAATACATGGTATTATCCATTACAACCATTTATTCTGGCGAAATACTTCCCCAATCATAGATCCTCTATATTTAGTATTAAATTCCATTTCTATAACAATCTCAAATAAAGTGATATAATGTAATATGTAGTCTTTAATTTCGCTTTTGTAATATGGAATTATTATGCCTAAGATCGAAAAACTTGAGTAGAAAGTAAATGGTAAATCGAATACTTAAATCAAATATGATCTCAAATCAATTGAATTCAAATAATCCAAGATATCAAGGAAAATCAAGAAAAAAATAAGGAACTATTGCTTTTTTGTTTTTTTTTCTTTATCACAAAGGTTCCATAGGTATAGATAATTCTTTCAATCATTTTTAAAAATAAAAATTTCATTGATTTCCAAAAGCCCTTGCCAGAGTTAACGTAGATCCTAAGATAATAATATAAAACACTGAGTAAATATTGTATATTGAATTTTGGTGATATAATATACTTTTCCCATGAATTCTCATATTCTTGATTTAATTGATAAATGGTATATGATTTAGACACAAGTCTTTTATTTTTTAGAGCTCTAATAATTGCTATTTGAGATCCTTTTCCATATCTTAACCAATTCTTACAAAAATCAATAAAATTATTTGAAAAATCATGATATACGAGAGCTTTTTTTTCTTTAACGAAATAAAAACCATTTCTTTTCAATCTTAGACATAAATCCGTATCTTCTCCTCCAGCAAAAGGAAATTCAGTATTAAAACACCCAATGTCAATTAATGGTTTCTTTTTAAAAGAACAGTTAACAGTAGGTATGTAATAAAGATGTCTTGGGGCTTCAAGTGTTTTATGTTCGACAAAGTATTGACTTATTATATCATTATTTACAGATTTTACGATTCCACCAACTCCAACTAATTTTGATTCAGAATTTCTAAGTCTGTGTGTAATATGCTTTATCCAATCTTTTGCAACAATTACATCATCATCAGCGAAAGCTACTAAGTCATTTCTGGCGTTCTTAATCCCAATATTTCTTGAATCTGCGGGTCCTTTATTTTCACTTTTCAGTACTATTTTCTTAGAAAATCCATTTTCTATATCTTTCCATCGTTTAAGTAGTTCTGGTGTCTGATCATTTGAATGATCATCTATAATTATAACCTCATCAGGCATTGGATCTAAATGATTCAAGCTTTTTAATAATCTAAATAATTTTGTAATTCTATTATATGTTGGAATTACAATAGAAACTGGGATTTTTTCGCTCAAACTTTATTTAACCCCTTAAATTTTCCTTAAATTAATGTCTATATGGCAAAGCATGATTCCACATGCTCTATTGCATGATTTCATTTTTTTTTTCTCCGCTATAGCTGTTTTTCCGTTCCATATTTCATCTAGAGAATTAGTTAAGATATTTCCTATCATATTTATAGGTTCAACAGCCCAATTAAAACAGAATTTCACATTACCACTCTCATCTACGATTAAGCTTTCTTCATATGCTTTGCAAGGATTAATATCATCAGGTAAATATTCTGGATCTGTGAAATATAATTTCCACAATTCCATTTCTTCTTTTGAATTTAAGAGAAAACTACCATAATTAGTTTTACTAAGAAGATCTATGTTTTTTACCATCTTTTTATTCAGAATTGGAAATCCGTCGAAATTTTCATACCATTTGGAGGGTATTATATCCAAACCGAAAGGATATTGTATTGGCTGAAAAAGTATACCATCTACTCCTAGTTTTTCGAAAAAATTAATGTGCTCTGAGAGAGAATTAATATTCCATGCACCAAGGATACTTTGGACATAGATTTTTGTAGGATAATTCATGTTTTTCTTTAGGTATGTCATTTGCTTTATAATTTTAATTAGATGGTTAAACAAACCAGGCATTCCTCTCAAATTATCATGAATCTCTGAATCATGAGAATCAATTGATATTGATATAGCTGTCAAACCAGAATTTAAGATCTTTTCTAAATCAGTCCTAATCAGAGAACCATTTGTGTTAATAAAACTGTTAATTTTATTCTTTTTACAGGTTTTTGCAATTTTAAAGACTTGCTCAGGATAAAGAAAGGGTTCTCCTCCAGTAAAAATAACAGAAAAAAAATTTTGATAATTTTTATTCTGATTTTTTAACCATTTAAAAAGTTTTTTTAAAAAGTTAACCTTATCATTTAATTTCAGTGCTTCTTTTGGATCTTTATTTTTCCATACTGTACATAACCTGCATCTCAAATTACACTCTCTTGTTATTTGCAAAAATAATCTTAGTGGAATCAATCCTATCAATAAAAAATTTGAAATTTCTTGAATTTTATAATGCTAATTAATATTAAAACATCTCCTCTTTTAAGTTGATTATGTAGTGAAAAAATTTCAAACAATAATCCTAATTATACCATGTGCCTTAATTAGGAACTAATAAAAGGCAGAGAAAGCATGCTCCAATAAAAATAGCTAAAGTAATGAGAAATTTTTTTCCTTCTAAATTCTTGAATTGAACAAAAATTAAGATAGAAATTAAAATCAAAAATACGAAATAAAAACGAGGCCAGTACGGAAATATTGGAATTGGCTCCCCTAAGCCTTGAAGAGGAAAAAAATCGTCATACCAATTATATACTGGAAATGCATAATTGAACTCATGTAAACTTTTTGATATCATAACCCACAAATCTTCATTAACCATAAATGCAAGTGCCGACAAAAGGGATAAGGCTATAGACTTTCTTGATGCAATAAAAACAATTATCAAATTTGAGATTGTCATAAATGTCCAATAAAAATACTTATTTGGAAACCAATCTGATATTTGGAACCAATTATTCCAATCTGTATCGAAAAAAAGATATTCTAAAATACCATACACGATAGAAAAAAGTATAGTCGCAATCAAACCCATTTGGAGATATGTTCGGTTAATCCATTTCTGTTCATAATAAATTAAGAAGATACCAAAACCGCCCCCCATAAACATAACACCTAATAACGACCAAAATGTGTTATAAAATGGAATTAAAATTCCAATTCCAATTCCAAATAAAATGATTGAACATTTATATTGAAAATGATGCGGAGTGCTGGAATTATCTTTCATGAGGATTTCTTTACTTTCCGAAGATTCCTTCTCATTTAGACCTCTTTCCTTGTTCTTTTTATAACTCATGAATAGGAATAAAACTATAAAAAAATACAATAGTATAATAAAAATTAAAAATAAAAGTCTTAAATCAAATATTCTAGGCGGATTAATACAAATATTATTTTTATGTATATTTCCCGTGCCATAATCCTCAATGCATCCTACATCATTATCTATAAGAGTATTATTAAAAATTCGATTAAAGTTTGAATTGGCATCTAATTCAATTCCAAATTTCCTGTTGTTTTGAATTGTATTCCTGATTATGCTGTTATTCTCCGATCCTGAAAAATAAATTCCATCATAACCATTATAATCTACTGTATTATTAAAAAAAGTATTTTTTGTGGAATTATAAATCCAAAAACCAAAAAACAGATTATTACTTGCCAGATTTTGGGATAAATGAGTATAATTGCAATACCATAAAAAAATTCCGAGATCATCATTATTTCTTGCAATATTTCCGAATAAGGTATTATTATTACTATAAATTAACCCTATTCCGTCCTTATGATTATATTTTGCAGTATTTCTTAATAGCGTGTTGTTATTACAATTAACTAAATATATCCCGCAAACAACGTTATCCAACACGTCGTTTCGCGAAATCGTGATATTAACACAATTATACAATGAAATGCCCTTATCGTTATTTGAACAATTATTATATATTAAGGTTCCGTTATTAGTATTTTCCAAATTGATTCCGCCCGAAGCTGCGTTGTAAACCGTTACTTTATTAATTATAAAACAAACGTTTTCGGAATTATTTATATAAATACCGCTTCCTGTAGGTGACGTGCTTGCGTCAATCGTAACGTTTTCAATCACGTAGGGATCGCTCCAAGTTCCCGCTCCTGAACACCATCCTGCAGGCAAGGCTACTGCCTCAGCCCAAGTCAGGGATCCTGATGTGGCCCCGGTAGGATCAATGGTAATATTCTCCAAAAACCACGATCCGGAAGCTTTAGGAGGACTTGATTTTTTCTCGTCCGAAATTTCAATGCTGCTGTTATTACCCGCTAGAACATTACCGAAGAAATAGATGCTAATGCATGAAATGGCAAAAAGTAGTCCAAATACCAATATGATGGATTTATTTTTTTCTTTCAATGGATGACACTTCGGATTTCTAATTGAATTAATAAATGAAGATTATTATAAAAAGTAATTCTAGTCCAATTTCCATGATGGGTCATCTTTGAATAAAAAAACTAGATTTTTAAATAGTTTTTTAAAAAAAAAAGAATAAAGAAAGTGAAAATTTGTTTTTTAAGTTCCATATTCTTCTTTATATGGTGCTATTTCATGGTGAGACGTTACAACAATACCCAAGATAATGAGAATAAGGTCGTCAGAAACGCCTGGCTCAATTTTTACATTATTATCTAAACAATAAAAAAAGAAAAAAAAAAATTGGTTTTATCCAAATAGTGGAAGTATAATTGGGAGTAGAGTACCAATGAAGAAGACAAAGAAGGAAAAGAGTTTTGTCCTATATTTATTAAATTTTTGTTTCCAAGAGTAGTATCGAACTTCCATATCTTTTGATGAGAGTTTTTTAATGAGGTCAACAATCTTGGGAAGTTGTTCCAATGCGAGTTCATAACTAAGAGTTCTTAAATTGAATCTACTAAGTTTTGAGATTTTTCTTTCTGATTCGGGAATACTTTCAAAGGGTTTAGTCTTCAAA
>JAEOTW010000105.1 GCA_016839655.1 Promethearchaeota archaeon
AATGGGTTTTGCTTTGGCAGATCCAGAGATTATTAAAGAGATGAATAGGGTAAAATTACCATATAATACAAATTATTTAGGCCAAATAGCCGCTTTGTCATGTATTAAGCACAGCAATAAAATTCTCGAAAGAAACAAAAGAGTTATTAAGGAGAGAGATAGATTAACAGAAATCTTAAATAGATTTGAAGGTATCAGTGTTTTACCATCTGATTCAAATTTTATCTTCATTAAATTTGAAGATAAGTCTAAAACTCTCCAATTTGTTTGGGATTTGAAAGAAATGAAAATTCTGGTTAGGCATTTTAGCAAACCGGGTCTTTATAACTACATTAGGGTTACTATTGGGATGGAAGAAGATAACGATAAATTTATTGAAGCATTTCAGAAAATAGCAGATAAATACTTATAACTGTCAAAAAGCAAACAAATATATAATTTTAACATAATAATTGTAATAATTGACTAAATTTTAGGAGAGTTGAAAAAAATCCCTAAATCCTCATTTCCTTCAGATACGCCGAAAAATACGATTAAATGTCCATTTTGTGGATATATTATTACAAAACCTTTCCCTAAAGACAAACTCTGTCCTAAATGTAGCAAATTCTTAGCTATTTTACATGATCTGAGTTCCGAAGGGAAGGAGAAAACTCAACCCAAACAATTTGAAACCAAGACTACTACTCTATCATCAAAATTGAGAGGTAAAGTAAAAATAAAAGAACAACCTATGTCTATTTCATTAGAAAGTAATGAGATTAAGTTATCTAAGGACGATTCTCCCTTAGAATATATAAAACTACTAGGAATAACCTCTACGGATAGAACAGAGTTATACTGCAGTAACCAAAATTTTTCCTATTTATTGGAATTGACTAATAATCTTGATTTCATAGCAACTGGTATTTTGGAAGGTGAACTTGATAAAATGTTGCTGGTTTCGGAAGAGAAAGAAACTAAGGAAAAATGTCAATTTTATGTTAAAGATGAGATAATATATCTAGTCTACGGTAAGTTTCCGGATAAGAAGGGTAAGTGGTTACTAGAGCAAATGTCAAATTATTTTTCTGAATTAGTAAGAGGCAAGGATGTCAACAATTTGAAGAAATTTGAGAAATATCAAATTGAACTGGAATTTGAAAAACGAACGAATTTTATTTTAAAGGAATATCTTACTCTACAGAAAGTTTTCTCTGATCAGGAAATACCCTACGTTGAAGATTCTATTCGAATTGATTATTTAGGTCTTTCTTCTATGTCAATTGGAGTTATATCATTACTTATAGGAGAAGAGTTAGATATTGAATTACAAATGGAAGTCGAAAGTCTGGAAGAAGAGAAGGAAATGAAAGAATCGGTGTTAACAGCAAGAATTGAAGCAATTGCGGCCAATACTCAAGGAAATACTGGTGCTGTACCCCGTTGGATTGCTGTAAAATTAGGATTTCAGAAATATCGTTTTTTAACTTTTAAAAAATATACGAATGATTACTATCTTTCATTTTTATCTGAAGGAAATTTAGGGAAAATAACCAAGGTAGAAGAATTAATAGATGCGGAAGTTGAGCAAGCAATAAAAACTCCATTTTCAGGGAATTTAAAACCTTTTAATGAATTAAAACTACGATTAAAAAACCTTTTCTTAAAAAGAAGGAAATTTCCCCCCTTTAATTTTGAAAGTGAAGAGGAAGAAGAAAAAGAGGAGACTTCTGAAGAAAAAGGGGAAAATGGTGATGAGACTGAAAAAGAATGAATATTGTAATAAAAAAAATTAAAGATATTTAGGCCGAAGAGATTTTTTCTTCTGCAATTCCGATAATTTCAAAATAATAATCAATATAATTCTTATTTACTATTATTCTATACCGGGATATAAATTCAGTTATCTCTCTCATTAAGGAGATTATTTCTCTAGGCTGTATCATTGTTTCTAATCTGTTCCTGAATTCGATTAATTTTCCTCTAACTCCACGAACGATTTGTTCTTCTACATCAATAGGGAAATATTTGTTTACAATGAGATCTGCTTCCTTGAAAATAGTCGTCTCTCCAGTCCATTTCTTTATCTTCAAACTAAATTGATTTTCAAATGCTTCAGTAAATTTCTTAACTCGCTTATGGATTATTGGAAGGTCTTTTTCAGACATCAAAGCAATAGTAATGTAATCACCATGGTTCAAGATTACTTTTTTGTCTTCTTGATCTACTGTACGTAACGCCTTTTTACTACCTGTGGCTTCTCGAACAAAACTAGTCAAAGCAGAAATCATAGCTGAAATAAGCGCAGGATCCTGGATTTCAATACCGAAGGAATATTCATAAATATTCAAGCCATCCTTGGTTAATACAAATAGGTTTTTTAACGATTTTTCCCAATTTCTCTGTCTAATAAATTTTCGAGAAACTAATGCGACAGGTGTAGATACTAAGGCTAAACCTACAGATAAAAGAACCCAAAAAATTATATCCACTGGAGCTTTTACAACTATTTTCGTAGAATAAATAGCCGCTTCTTTCCCATTTGTCCAGAAGACCTTAGCTTCATAAGTACCTTCTTTAATTCCTGAAGACAATGATATTTCAGAACTACTCATTGTTCCATTAATTGAGGTTAAACCAGATTCATTATGAACGACTTCACCTGAGGGAGAATATAAAACTACTTGACCAGCACCACCAGACACGGGATCATTAAATGGATTCGTTATTCCTGCTTCCAATTTAATTGTTTGTCCTAATTGTAAAGAGGGCTTGCTTATAAAGTCACTACCTTGTTTTACCTTGGTAATGATCGAATGACAATAACTTGGTGATTGAAATACTCCTGTATAATTACCTTCCTCTAAAGGTGGCCCAAAGAAGATTGTTATACCATAAAAAGATTTATTATAAAAGTCAATAGGTCCAAAGTATACATCGCTTAATTCCACATCATCTGGATCTAAAAAACTGACAAAACTCCAATCTTTTTCAAACAGAAATATTGGAGGGGGCCATCCAAACGAAATTTCTTCATAAGGATATGTAATTGTCCACTCTATACGATTTTCATCTGCACTATATGTACCACTCCCATTGATAAGCATGAAATAATATATTACAATCTCAAATTCAAGTGTTGGTATTGTCTGGTTGCTTAAGATGGTAACATTAATATTTTCAGATAAAGTGGCATCAAAAGTATATGTAGTAAATGATTCATAACCTGAAAAACCCCAAGGAGTTATTTGGTAATTGGGGATTATGATTTCATTATTAATACTGAATTTAAGGTCTATATCCGCAGGGTCAATAAATTTTGTGTATGTAAAATTACATAACATATCTAAAGTAGTATCATCTGTTACCGGGAACCAATTGACTTTATTTGGAGAATGTCGTGTAATCCCTTTATTAAAACTTGGATTAGTGTAATTTTCAGCCTTCCAGTAATTAATTTTTGTGTCATAATCTCCAGATATCCATACTTTTAACACAATGTTATACCTTTCCCCTGCTTCTAAAATGTTCTGACTAGGATATATAGAAATCCATTCATCAACAGTTTCGCGAGTATCATAATAATAATACCAAGCAATCTCATTTCGTAAAAATTTGTCATATATAAAGACATCATAATACCGAGTAATATTACTTGTAAAATTGAGGTATATCATAATCTCGTTTATCTGGCATAGTTCTGGGGCAATAAATTCTTGAGCAAAGAAGTAAGAGGAAGTTAAATTTACTTGTCTGGAGGTATTTTCAGCTATTAATAGAGATCCAATTCCTGAATAATTATAAAGATTACCTGCTCTTATATCTAAACTTCTTGCTTTATATTCTTGATCCCAATAAGTAGCATTATAATTGATAATGTTAGTACTTGAATTTTGGTCAGTCCAAGTTGAAAAAGTCCAATTTTCTTCAAAATACATAATTGAAAGATCACCTTCATAATCTCCTGAAAAAGAGAAATCTCCGTTACTAGAAGAAAGGACTCTATGTGTTGAAAAATTTCTTGGGATATTATTTAAAACCATTGAGAAAATAATCAAACAAACCAGAAATTCAAAGAAAATATATTTTCTATTCATGATAACATCTCTGAACAAATTAGGAGAATAATAAAATCTAAAGTATATATAACTATTTCTTTTGGTACTATTGTATTATCTTACCATGGTTAGAAAATACGTTAAATAAATTATTTCAAGCAAGATTTATAATTCATAATGCAACTTAGTCCTGAAAAAATTTGGGAAGAATTTGAAAGCAATAGAATTAATAAGCAAACTGCTACAGATTTATTAACATCATTAATTGAAAGTAGTATAAGGGACGAGATTAGATTAAATGCTATAAATAAATTAGTTAAAATAAGCCCTTCCGGAGATAAAATCTTTAAAATCCTAGAAAATATGATAGTTTCAGACGAAAACGCTGAAATTCGATATATATCAATAAAATATATTGGAGAAAAATATAAAAATAATGCTTTTACTCTATTAGAATGGGCAATTCAAAATGAAAGTGATTATAATTGCCTAATTGAAATAGTAAATCTATTGGGGAAATCAAATCTTGCTAAAGTTAAAGCAGTATTATTTAATGAAGTTCAAAAGTTTCTTAAAAAGAAATATCTAAATACAGAAACAAAAATTGAAAATAAAAAAATCAAAAAAGTATTGAAGAAATTACTAAAGGAAAAAGGTTATGCAGAATTCACATATGATGAGTTAGCTAAAATTTTAATAAATATTTTAACTATTTCTAATCTATTCAAGCAATATCATAATGTATATTATGAAGTAAATCCACATAATGGCCTAATTGAAAAGCTAGATCTCTCCGACATAGAATATGAAGTAAAAGGAACACCATGGAGTTGGAAAAATAATATCGCTTCTCTTTCTGCAATACCAGGAATTCAATATCTAACTTCTATGCGCTATCTTGATCTTTCGAGTAATGAGATTACAGAACTCAAAGAATTAGCGTATTTACCAAATGTGACTCATTTGATTTTAAAAAATAACAGAATCAGTAATCATGAAAACCTTGAATACATCAACAATATGCCTAATCTCAAATATTTAGATTTAAGAGGAAACGAAATCGTTAAAATTGTTAAAAAAAATGATTTTAATCCAAGTCTGAGAGTTCTTATGCATGATTCTTCTATAAAAATAGAATAAAAATAAAAAATTGTTTAATCTTCTATTAAAGCGGTTTTACCACTACCCCATACTCCAAGGGCGATCCCTAATTCTTTTAGTTCCTTGGCAGCTTGTTTTACGTTTTTTCCTTGCATAACAGCATCAATCGCTTGTCTAAAAGCTTTAGCTCCTGATGCGGGTCCGTCAGGATGGCTATGAATTCCTCCACCACTACCAATTAAAATATCATTACCTGCTTCTTTCATACATTTTTCAACCATTCCGGGAGTAATCCCTCCACTCGGCATTGGTAATGTTGGTCTGATGTGTTGAAGTGGAAATCGGAGCGCTTTAAGGTTCTGTTCATATCTCTCATCTAAAATCTCAGCTTTTCCATAAGGAGCAGGGATTACAACTGTATCGGCCCCACAAATTCTTGGTAACTTAGCAAATGTTAGCACGCTTGTCATTCCGGTCCACATACCCCCAAAGAAAGTTCCCCCAAAATCCATATGCCCTAAAATCGGTACTTTTATTGATGGATCTTCGGCAATTTGTCTTAGAGCTTCAAATCCCGTAGTTAAGTAATTTATCATCAGAGCATTGGCGCCTAATTCTATCATTTTATCGGCGTATTCAAACATTTCTGGGAATTTGGTTGTAATGTTTATAGTGTATAAAGTTTTTTCTCCTTTTTCTGAGTCTGCTTTATCAACAGCTTCCA